>JAGPCH010000416.1 GCA_018058125.1 Ignavibacteria bacterium
GTATCATTCCGATGAATGGCTGAGAGAGAAGAGACTCATGAATCCTGATTCCATTACAACAGGTCAGGCATTTCAGACAAAAAGATCGACAGGCGTACCGGGACTTATTTCGGCAAAAAGTACTGATGTAGTTTTTGAAGCGCTTGAACTTATGGACAAATACAACCTTTCCGTTCTTCCTGTTATTGACGGAACTGAAAGCGTCGGCTCGATTAAAGAATCAAGTATTATTGATAAAGTTATTAGTGACAGAACTATCTCAGGTAAAAAAGTAAATGAGATAATGGATAACAAGCTTCCTACAATTGATTATGACTCGCCTTTCTCAGAAGCCCGTGAAATGCTTCAGAAAGAAAATGCGATACTTGTTTCACAGCACGGTATCATAAAGGGAATTTTGAACAGGTATGATGTGCTGGATTTTGTTTGATTAACTGATAGATATTTTATAAAATAATTTTATAAACCTCCGTCACTTTGAACTATTTATTAAAAGATCAGTACGGAATAAAAACCTAACTATGAAATTTGCAACCAAACAGATACACGCCGGACAGCATCCTGAAGAGGTTACCGGTGCAGTTATAACACCTATCTTTCAGACATCGACTTATTCGAATGCTAAACTTGGAGAATCAAAAGGATTTGATTACGGAAGAACAATTAATCCAACGAGAATTGCTCTCGAGCAAAATCTTGCAGCTCTTGAAAACGGGAAACACGGATTTTGTTTTTCATCAGGCATGGCAGCAGTGCAGGCAGTCATAACTTTGTTCAAACCGGGTGATCACGTCATTTGTACTAATAATGTTTACGGCGGAACATACAGACTTTTCGAACAGATAATAAAAAATTACGGACTGGAATTTTCTTATGTCGATACTTCTGACAATGAAGCATTAAAAAATGCAGTAAAGGATAACACAAAATTCATATATGTAGAAACCCCGACAAATCCAATGCTGAACATTACTGATCTTAAATATCTTGGTGAACTTGGTAAATCAAAAAGCATAACCACTTGTGTGGATAATACCTTCATGAGTCCTTACTTTCAAAATCCGCTTGATTTTGGAATTGATGTAGTACTTCACAGTTCGACAAAATATATAAACGGACACAGTGATGTAATCGGAGGCTGCCTGATAACTAATAATGATGGCATTGCCGAGAAATTAAAATTCATACAAAACAGCATCGGAGCTGTACCTGCTCCTTTTGATTGCTGGCTTATTTTACGATCGACCAAAACTCTCGCACAAAGAATGAAAGCTCACAATGAAAATGCAATTGCTATTTGTGAGGTTTTATCTGATGAAAGTAAAATTGAAAAAATTTATTATCCGGGACTTGAATCTCATCCACAGTATGAACTTGCAAGATCCCAGATGAGAGGATTCAGCGGTATTATTTCAATAGAAGTTGGCTCATTTGAAAAAGCAGTTGCTTTTTGTAATGAACTAAAAATTTTTCAGATCGCTGAGTCACTCGGTGGAGTAGAATCACTGGTATGTCACCCTGTTTCCATGACGCACGGAACTGTTCCAAAAGAGCTAAGAGAGAAATTCGGATTGACCGACGGTCTGGTAAGATTGTCTGTTGGCATTGAAGATATAGATGACCTTTTGGTTGACATTAAAAATGCACTGTTAAAATTGTAATTATAATTTAAATTTCTCGTTGAAAATTGCAAATACTAATTTCCAAAGTATTTGTCATTGTTTTTAAAATTCTCCGAACTTAAAGCTTTACTTTAAATAAGACTTTTATTTATCATATTTATATATTAGCTTACAAAGCTTAATCCCTGAAGCAAAATTATTTATAAATTTTAACCGGAGGATTATATGAAATCCGCAATTATAATACTATTTTTATTAATTACTTCACAGTTTTCTTTTTCCCAGTTTAATTTACAGATCAATCAGACTTTTAACGGTACCGGAAATTACATCGATGTAGGTAATTCCTTATCATTGGACAGTGACAACAATTTTTATTCTTCTGGAAATACTTACGGAAGCACTTCATCATTTGATTTTATAACAATCAAATACAATCAATCAGGTGAAAGTGAGTGGTTCAGGATTTATAATGGTCCGGGAAACGGAAATGATTACGCTGTTGCAAATATTTCAAACGGAAGCGAACTTATAGTAACAGGCTTAAGCTACGGAGCAAATTTATCTTATGATTACGCAACAATTAAATACAACGCTTCAGGAAATGTTCTTTGGACATCAGTTTACAACGGTACAGGGGGAAGCAATGATGCGGTATCAGGAATTGCACTAGATAATGCGGGTAATGTGTATGTAACCGGACAAAGCTACGGAGGACAATCATTTTCTTATGATTATGCCACTGTAAAATACAACTCTGATGGAATACAGCAATGGGTTGCAAGGTATAACGGAACCGGAAGCATTGTAGATGCTGCTGTAGATGTGTGTGTGGACGGTAATCAGAATGTTTATGTCACAGGTCAGAGTACAGGCGTAGGAAGCAGTGTGGATTATGTTACAGTAAAATACAATTCTTCCGGTGATGAGCAATGGGTTGCAAGATATAACGGGGCCGCAAATGATATTGATATTGGAACATCAGTCAGAGTGAATAACGATGGCGAAGTTTATGTTACAGGATTCAGCAGAGGAGTTGGTACATTTTATGATTATACAACTATTAAATATAACAGTCTGGGAAATGAGCAGTGGGTAAAGAGATTTAACGGTACTGCCAGCAGTTCTGACATACCTTCTGATATGGCTTTGGATAATACCGGAAATATCATAATTACAGGAGTGACCAATTC
>JAGPCH010000032.1 GCA_018058125.1 Ignavibacteria bacterium
GTATTTTATACTGATAGGTTTCGACTTTCTTTTTTGCATCACCGGAGATCTCAAACTCGGTTGGTTTATAAATTTCATCATAATAATATTCATATATGGAAAGCATCTCAGCCAGTTTGTTAGCTTTGAAAAATTTATTC
This sequence comes from Ignavibacteria bacterium, assembly GCA_018058125.1. Taxonomy (GTDB): domain Bacteria; phylum Bacteroidota; class Ignavibacteria; order Tepidaquicellales; family Tepidaquicellaceae; genus JAGPCH01. The sequence goes on from JAGPCH010000032.1 coordinate 141, forward strand.
TGAATATCTTCCGCATCCTTAAGGATCCTGTATCTCAAAGCATCCTTTCCCTGTTCCTCAAAAAGCCTGTTGATCAATCTTGATTCAATTCCAAGCTGTTCAACTCTCTTTACTGTTATACCTTCCTGCTTTGTATATTTGTAAATTGCTTTAGAAGATTCAGTCTCGGGTATAACATCAAACACTCCGAAAATTAATCCAAGAAGATAAGCTTTATAAGCTTCGTCCAGTCGGACTCTCTCTTCATCATTCAAAGGTATAATGTCGTGATAAATAAAATGGTTCTTATTAATATGAAGATCGACATTATGGTTCTGTGAAAGCTGTTTATAATAAGGCTTCATTTCCTCAGCTATTGTGTAAGAGTAAAAGAAAGGAAGTCCCGCCCATTCAGAATAAAATGTTATAGAAGAGTTATCAGCAGAATCCTTGAACTCAACATTCGCTCCTGCAATAGACTGTATAAGTGATTGAAATTTTTTGAAAGAAGGTGTGTTGGTTTTTATTCCAACGTAATATTTTTTAGCTGACTCGTCCAGTTTGAAACTTCCCGGGATCTCTCTCGTCCTCAGCCATGGAAATGCCTGATTGAACATACCTCTTATCTTGGATTCACTTCTGATAGCATCCTTATCAAACAGGATATCAGTAATATTGTAATCTTCTCTAATTCCGTCAAACTGTTTCTTCGCAAAAGCAAGCATCTTGTTTTCTATAAGCTGCGCATCACGCTCCCGTAATATATTCACAATGTCAGTTACATCCGATGCGCCAAGATCTTTCAATAGTTTATTCGATAGGTTCTTTATGTTTTCCTGGGCTTTCTGACCGGTACCAATATATCTTACATAATAATCGTTATTTACTTCATCCGGTTCATATACCATCATATTAAAACTTGTCTCATGCTTCTGAATAAAATATTTAAACTTCTTCTGAAAATTATTTTTTAGCACTCCAAGATTTCCGGTTAATTTATTCAGATCAGATATAAGACCGGTAGAAAGTATCTTATCATTAACGGTTTTCTCGCGGGTTTCAATAAGTGATAAAATCCTTAAAGCGATCTCTCTGGCATAATATCTTGATTTAAGTTTGATAAGAGCATTGTAATACTCTTCCATTATAGACAGAACTTTCTCAAGTGAACCCTGCATAGCAGATTTTCTCAGTACATTAATTTTTGATCTTGATTCATCTTCCTTAAGTTCCTGAAATTTTCTTCTGAATTCCGCATCAAGCTTGGTTACAACTGTCTGAAGATCTTTTATCTCTTTTTCATATTTAGGAATGTAATCGAAATTTCCGTCAGTTAAAACAAACTGTAATCTCTTCAGCAGATTGATCGCATAAAAAACACCCCTTGTAGAATCGTTAACAAGAGAATTTATCTTTCTTTCAAGATTACCTACTACATTTCTGTCACGGTCTCCTATGATGTTCTGAATATTTTTTGTCCGGTTTGAAAAGATCTGAGCAAGATACATGCCTTGCCTGTTGATATCGCTGTCATCTTTGAAATTAGTATCAAACTTCATCTTTTCATTCAGAACATATGAAGACCAGTTGCTTCCGCGTTTACCGCTCACAAGATCGTTTTGCAGCGTTGTCAGAAAGGTTTTTATATTTGATTGAATGGAAGTTTTCTCTCCGCTTTTATATAATGAATCGAGAAGCTGAAATTTATTCTTGGATTCGAGAAGTCCTAGCTCCGGAAGAAATTCCTGTACAAGATAATTGTCCACTTCACTCTGAGAACCTTCGGCATAAGTGAGGTAATAATTAATTATATCTTCGCAAAGTTTGTATGCACAGGAAATAATGATCCTGTCAACAGGAATAGAAATTGTTGCCTGTCCGAGAGTCGAGTATTTTCTGGAATAAGTATTGTCTGTAACGGAGTTATCATCCGGCCAGAGTCTTTGCTTATATTGAACAAGATTTACTCTTACTCCTCTTTTATAGTTAGCAAAATCTGAATTTGAAAAGTCATTAAAAATAGTATCCGCAAGCATCTTGTAAATATCACGGTTATTTTGATCGGATAAGGAAAGATTTTTTGAATTCTCTCCGTCTATAATATATGTGTCATCAAATACGCCGGGCTGGAATATGTGCGGTTCATTCTTTTTCCAGGAGACCTCAAAGGTATTCTTCAGATTGTAATATTCAAATTCCTTTAACGCCGCGTATCCGTTTGCAAAAACTCTTTCTTTACCGTATGCCTGATAAACTTTCGGAAGCACTACATAGCAGGTCGAAACTGCCTGATTCCTGAATATACTTCTGATCAGAAATCCCATATCGAGAATCATCCCGGATCCCGTACCGCCGCTTACAGAAGTTATTACATAAACATTTATCTTATCTGTATTGACATTTTTAATTTTGTGAATATCCTTAACCCGGTTTATAGATCGTGAATCTGTGATCCTTGATTTTGCTGCAGTTAATTTTGCAACTATCTCGTCATAATTATGGAAATATGCAAGTCTCGCAGCAGGTCTGATCTGGCCCGCGCCGGTGTTCATAGTGCCAAGTTTTGCAATCTCACCGGTTGTACTCAACCACTCTTTTACATGCGGTACATCCTGGATCCTGTATATATAGTCTGAAGGATTGACAGGATGAAAGATCTTTTCAGAGGGTTGAAAATCAATCTCATTTATTAAATAATCTCTTTCCCTTGCAATGCCGCTTTCCTCAGAAGGCGCATTGTCCGTATCAATATAAAGATATGACAAAATCGGAAAGTCATTTATCGAACCGTATTTTTCGACAAACTGTCTTCTTATTCTCAGTAAAACTTCTTTACCTGTTCCGCCAAGACCGATCAAAATTGTCGGCATTAATTCCTGAGTTTTCAGCTCAAGTTTTTCTTTGGCAGAAATATCCAGTATCATATTACTGTCTGCTGCTTCGTTTTCGCTGCTTATATTAATTTTACCTTCCATTTCTGAATCTGATTAGTGATTATTCTGAATAAAAATCTTTTCACATGTACAAATACAAAACCATATTATAATTCAACAACACTCTCACCGCCATCAAGATTTATAACATTACCCGTCATCCAGTGAGAATCCTGTTTATAATTATCCACAACAAACAGTGCTACTTCTTCGGGAGTCGTAAGTCTGTGAACAGGATTTCTCTGTATGGCATTGTCAATAATATTCTGACTCTTTGGTATTTTACTTAAAGCCGGAGTTTCTGTGACTCCTGCGCGGATTGAATTGGCAGAAATTCCCAGTCTTCCCAGTTCCATAGCTAGCTGTCTGATGTATGATTCCATACAGGCCTTGGCTGCGGAAACAGCACCGTAAAACTCGATCTGTCTCTGACCGCCCGAAGATGTCATTCCATAGATCTTACCGCCTCTGACCATTAATTTTCTGTTTACTAATTCCTGTGACCAGTATACAAGGCTGTTTGCCATTACATCCAAAGTCATTTCGATCTGTTTCTGATTTATCTCATCTGCCGGATCATCGGCAAAAAATGGTTTTAAAGTACCGAAAGCAAGTGAATGAAGAAAAACTTTTACCGTAGAGTTTTCATTTTCCGATAAGATCTTTTCAACCTGATCCATTACGTTTGTTCTGTTTTTAGGGTCTGCAGCATTAACATTAAAGAAGTGCGCTTCAGAACCTGTATCTTTAATATCAGAAATCAATTTTTCTACATCCGGCATAGTAGTCGATCTGTCCAGATGAACTCCGATTATGTTTACTCCGTCTTTTGCAAGAGCAAGTGCAATTGCTTTTCCAAAACCGCTGGATGCTCCGAGAATTAATGCATAATATTTACTCATAAAAAATATCTATGATATAGTTTAATAAAAAAGTACTTAAAAACCGTGATTTTAACTTAAATTACTTAGATTTGACTGCAATAATAGTCATAATCAAGCTTATTATAAATAGAAAAATCACAACGATCATAAATGAAGCTGCTGTCCAGAAGCCTGCTACGAGTCCCCATATTATAAAGATCCATATAATGGTGACAATGAAGAACAAATTCCAGCTAAGAAGCAAAGATTGTCGTGTGGATTTCTTCTTGTGAAAAGTCTTGAATAATGTAATTACAAATATGTAGAAAAATAATGCAAGTCCGATTACGGATAGTAATATATAGATAAATAATTTTGTATTGGTCAGAGCATTTTCTGAAATTTCCGGAACTAGGGTAGAATCCGGTCTGGTTACAGTATCTTCCTGAATTGTTGTCTGAATCGGTGTATTATTGATTACAGTGTCAATCTGTAAACCGCTCTGAGGATTGGTTTGTTTTTCTAACTGAGCTTTTTTTAAAGAATCTGTAAACCTATCCGGATTATTCGAATTTGTCTGAGGAGCATCATCTTTTGCAGCAGGGTCTCTTTGAGTCTGGTCTCGAGTTTGCGGTGTCTCCTTAGGCGCAGTGGAAAATGCATTAGCAGACGCTGCTGCAAACGTTAACAATAATATTAAAAAAAATAGGTTAAACTTTTTCATAATTTATAATCTGTTCATTCAAAAGATTTTTAATAACGGTAAACAGCAAATCATGTTTCAAACCGCAGTAATTTTATTCGTTTTTTAATGTATCAATGAATCCTGTATCATAGTCATTATTGAGAAATTTTTCATTTTGCATAATCATTTGATGAAAAGGGATTGTAGTCTTTATTCCTTCCACTACAAATTCATCCAGAGCGCGTGACATTTTTCTGATGGCTTCATTACGAGTAGGGGCATAAGTAATTAGCTTTCCGATCATGGAATCATAAAAAGGAGGAATCATGTAACCGGTATAACAATGAGTATCCACTCTGACTCCGTTTCCTCCCGGTTGATTAAAAGCCGTTACGATTCCGGGTGATGGTCTGAAATTGTTTTCAGGATCCTCGGCATTTATCCGGCATTCAATAGAATGTCCTCTTAATTTAATTTTCTTCTTGCTGAGCTTTTCTCCGTTGGCAATTCTGATCTGCTCACGGATAAGATCAGTTTCTGTGATCATTTCAGTCACCGGATGTTCCACCTGAATTCTCGTATTCATTTCCATAAAATAAAAATTCTTATCCTTATCCACTAAAAATTCAATAGTACCGGCTCCAAGATAATTTACGGATTTAGCTCCAAGAATGGCTGCGTTGCACATATTTTCTCTGATCTTATCATCAATAAACGGAGAAGGTGATTCTTCTATCAGCTTCTGATGTCTTCTCTGCACAGAACAGTCTCTTTCTCCTAACGTAATAATTGTTCCATGCTTATCGCCGAGTAACTGAATTTCAATATGTCTTGGCTTATCTACAAATTTTTCAATATAAATATCATCATTCCCGAAAGAGTTAGCCGCTTCAGCTTTAGCATTTGTATAAGCGCTTTCAATTTCACTTTCTTCCCTGACAATTCTCATACCTTTACCTCCACCGCCGGCTGATGCTTTAATCATAATGGGAAGTCCGATCTCCATTGCAAGCTTTTTTGCATCCTCAAGATCTTCGACGACCCCGTCACTGCCCGGTACTACAGGTACACCGGCATTGCGCATTGTATCTTTGGCAAAGGATTTGTTACCCATAGATGTGATCATTTGCGGCAACGGACCAATGAAATTTAACTTTGAATCAATACAGATCTCAGCAAATTCAGCATTCTCCGCTAGAAAACCGTATCCGGGATGAATTGAATCTGAGTTTGTGATCTCTGCAGCTGACAGTATTCTGGGAACGTTAAGATAACTTTCTTTTGAAACAGATCCTCCTATGCAGACTGCTTCATCAGCAAATCTTACATGGAGTGAATCTTTATCTGCATCAGAATAAACTGCAACAGTTTTTATTCCCATTTCCCGGCAAGTCCGGATAATTCTTAAAGCTATTTCACCTCTGTTGGCTATGAGTAATTTTTTTATCATAATCTGTTTATATATATATTAATCTGCGGTATATAAGAAAATATCTGAATTGTGAATGGCAATGTTAATTTTTTTCTATAAGGAAAAGCGGTTGATTGTATTCGACCGGTTGTGCATTTTCTACGAGTATCTTTATGATATTTCCTGAAATATCGGATTCAATTTCATTCATGAGTTTCATTGCTTCAATTATGCATAATATTGAACCGGGTCCTACGTTGCTTCCTACATTTACATAAGCATCTGCATCCGGGGAAGGGGATCTGTAAAATGTCCCGACCATTGGTGATTTTACTTCAAACAAATTATCACTTTTTGGTTCTTCAGGTTTGGATTCGCTTTTTTGTAAAGGCTCAGTTGAACTTCCGGAAGATTTTAAATCTGTTACAACTTGCTGTGCCGGTACCATATTCAAAGGTGAATAGTTTGCAGCAATCTTGGTTTTAGGTTTAGAAAGTCTGAGCTTAGCTCCTTCTTCTTCTATCTCAATTTCTGCAACTTCACTTGTATCAAGAATTTTGACGAGTTTCTTTATGTAATTTAAATCCATTTTCATAACTGTGATATATTTTTTTATTTAAAATTAATTACTGCTTAGCCCGTTCTATATAATCTCCGGTTCTTGTATCTACACGCAGAATGTCATCCTCATTAATAAACAAAGGAGCATTGATAGTTGCGCCTGTTTCGAGAGTTACAACTTTTGTTGCATTTGTAGCTGTATCGCCTTTTACTCCGGGAGGGGCAGAAATAACTTTTAAGAAAACATGCGGAGGTACTTCGACGGACATTGGAGTTCCATTATGGAAAAATATCTGAACTGATTCGCCTTCTTTGATGAAATCTCCTGATTTTCCTATAAATTCATTTGAAATATTAACCTGTTCATATGATTCATTGTCCATAAAAACATAATCTTCTCCGTCTTTATAAAGATACTGATAATTTCCTGAATCAAGTCTTTCTATCTGAACTGATTCACCGGATCTGAAACGGTTTTCAATCATTTTACCGTTTTTCAGATTTTTCATTTTGACCTGATAAAAAGCTCTGAGGTTGCCGGGAGTCCGGTGTTCTACCGAGACAATTGAATGTAGTTCATTATTATAATTGATAATAACTCCATTTTTTAGATCTGAGGTTGTTGCCATTTGATAATTATTTCTTTAAGATTTGTTTAAAATTTTTGTTTTGCAAAATAAGTATAATGAACTGCAAAATCAATCAATAGATTTTTAGCATTTTTGCCAAAAAAATTAGAAAAACATGTAAGTATTTATCATATTTTAATAATAATAGTTAAAAATCTGTCAATTTTTATTTTTTAGATTATTTAAAAAATGTATATAATTCAGAAGAATATCTTATCTGTCTTAGATTAAAAGATAAGATTTCTGACAAAATTATATAGATCCATCAGGCAATTGTAATCCCGTTTGATTTTAAGATCCAGGATAGCTGCCCAATGTGCATTGGTTCATGTCTTATTGTGTGGATAATCAGATTTCGTTTGTTTTTTTCGTCTCCGAAGTATTCTCCGAATAAATTGTCCTCATCCAGCTGAATGTCAGTTTGAGCCTTTATTATAGAGATAGCTTTTTCATGAACCAGTTCCATTGTTTTGAAAACTTCTTTAATAGATGGTTTATGTTTTATATTTTCAGGATCACTTCCGTATTCAAAATCATTTAACCATTCAATATTCATGTCTTCGCCTGTAATCCCGTTTAGAATAAGAGAATGCTCTGTCCATACAAGATGAGCCGCAATCCAGTATGCACTGTTGAATTTTATGCCGTCTGAAACAATTCTTTTATCAATGTCTATTTTTGGTAAATATGACAAATAAAAATTAGATAAGCCTCTGACTTTATCATATACATCAGCCAGAATTTCCGATTCTGTTTTAACCATTTTCTTCAATTTAAATTTAAAAAGTTAAAAATGTAGGATTAGCTGTTAACTTTCAATACGGAAAAAACTTTTACGGATAATTTTATAACACATCCGTCCAAAACGATTTTTATATATGTTAAAAAATTTGATTAAGATTTGTATTCAAAGATTATTTTCAAATACCAGAAATAATCTCACCATACCCTCAACCTTTACTAACCAATTCCATGTAGCCTCAAAACCAAAAAATATATAACACAGAGATGCAGAGAAAACGTAAAAACTAAAATCTCTGTTTCTCTGGGGCTCTGCGTTTTAAAAAAACCAGATGTTATAAGATAACTTATATAAAAGGAAGGGTTTTGGAGAGAGTTTATTATGATTGTTATCAGCTTACTTGTTAATTAAATCATTAAAATTTCCTTTTTATGATAATGATAAGTTTTGGACGGATGTGATTTTATAATGAGGCTTTAAAAATTGAAAAATTACCGGAAATCTAAATTGATTCTCAAAATGTGAATAAGTAATTTGAATTATATTTTTATTTAAAAAACTTAAAAAGAAAACGGAGGTTTTTAATGGCTGTAAAAGTCGGAATTAACGGATTTGGAAGAATTGGCAGACTTGTGTTAAGAAGAATGCTTGATATGGGGGGATTTGATATTGTAGGCATAAATGATCTGACGGATAATAAGACATTAGCTCACCTGCTAAAGTATGATTCAGTTCATGGCAGATTCAACGGTGAAGTTAAAGTTACTGAAAATGGTATCAGTGTAAATGGTGACGAAATTAAGATAACATCTGAAAAAGATCCTACAAAACTCGGTTGGGGAGAGCTGGATACAGATGTAGTCATAGAATCAACCGGTGTGTTTACTACAAAAGAAAAGTTAAATCTTCATATTCAGGGTGGAGCAAAAAAAGTAATTTTATCCGCTCCTGCAAAAGATAAATTAGATGCGACTGTTGTATTAGGAGTAAATGATTCAATTATTACAAAAGAAATGAAAATAATCTCAAATGCATCATGTACAACTAACTGTCTGGCTCCTATGGTAAAAGTTTTAGATGACAATTTTAAAATAGTAAAAGGTTTTATGACAACAATCCATTCTTATACAAATGATCAGGGTTTGCTGGATCAGCCGCATAATGACCTCCGCAGAGCAAGAGCCGGAGCTGTAAATATTATCCCGACATCTACAGGCGCTGCAAAAGCTGTAGGGGAAGTTCTTCCTCATCTTGCCGGAAAACTTGACGGATTTGCTTTGAGAGTTCCGACACCGGACGGATCAATAACCGATTTTGTATGTGAACTTGAAAAATCAGCCACCAAAGAAGAGATCAATTCAGCAATGAAAAAAGCTTCGGAAGAATCAATGAATGGAATTCTTGAATATACAACTGATCCAATAGTCTCAAGTGACATCGTGGGGAATTCAAATTCATGTATATTTGATTCACTCTCTACAATGTCTATGGGCAATCTTGTAAAAGTTGTCGGGTGGTATGATAATGAATGGGGTTACAGCTGCAGAGTAGTAGATCTTTTAAAGAAAATTGCTTAATTCAGATTTAAAAAAAATGGATACCTTATTTCTTGTCGTAAGTTTATTTCTTCCCCGAACGATACTGATAATTTATTATTTAATAAATCAGATACCGTTAAATACTGTTCCTTTCATCGGTGATATTTTGCTTACAGTATTTATTCCCAGAGCTTTAATTATAATTTATATTGCTCAGAATCTGGGAACAGACTCACCTTGGTTCTGGATTCATCTG
>JAGPCH010000417.1 GCA_018058125.1 Ignavibacteria bacterium
TATGTTTTGGAAGTTGTATCAAGATAGGAAATATTTTCATTAATGTTCAAATACTTATAACTTAAACCTGTTTTAAATACTACTTCATCGAATGCTTCAAATTCATAAAAACCGGTTGCTACGAAATTGGTCTGAGAAGCATCATATTTAGTTATTCCGTAATATGAATTCTGATCATAATAATTTGCATTCATATACAGCTTAAGACCTTTGGTCGGATCAATGTTTTTTGAATAATTAAAGTAACCGTCCAAGGAATTTATTTTTGCTGACTGACCGTAGATCAGATCACTGCCGGCATTGATGTCAGAGTTGTAGCCGGTCTGACCGCCTACCCTCTCTTCAGTCCAGTATCTTCCTGCAAGATTGATCTGACTCCTGTTTTTATCATCATTGAAATTCCATTTATTGAAAAGCATATATCTTGTGATCAGAGGATTGTCAAGAAATCCGTCATTGTTCTCATCAAGTCTCATTGATTCCTGGGCAGTATTTAAAGTCAGGATCGTATTTACACTTTTACTTATCTGATTTGTAAGATTCATGTTCAATTGCTTTTCGAGCATGCTGTTCATAAATCCATTGAAAAGGAATTGGTCAGAGTTGTCATAGCTTTTCAGAAGCACATTCATGATTCCGCTGATCGATTCATAACCCTGCAGGACGGAATTCGATCCTTTGGAAATTGTGATCCTGTCAATGGAAGTTCCGGGAATACTGCTCACACCGTACTTTACATTCAGACCATTCATCAGGGGCATGTTATCAACAAGTATCTGAGTGTAAACTCCCTCGAGTCCTAGTAATTTTAATTCTTTGCTGTCGGTGATGATATCAGTGACGGCAACTTCTACCGAAGAATTTTTTCCGAAGCAGCCCGAAAGATCACAGCAGGCATCCTTGACAAGCTCCTGTGAAGTAATGACTTCTGTTTTTGCATTATCATTGCTGATAAAAGTTGAACTTTGTTTGTCTTCAACTTCTATAGTTTCCGTTGAAGCGTTTGGATTTAAAACAACATCAAGGTAATCTTTTTCCGATACATCGATCGTATCTTTTTCATAACCAATATAAGATACTATAATTCTAAGATCAGATATTCCGTCTTTAGTAATTTCAAATGTTCCATCTTCTTCAGTAGCTGTTCCTTTAGATGTATTTATCCATTTTAAAACAGCGCCGTCGAGAGGTTCAGTTTTTTTACCGGACTGACCTTTTACTACACCTGTAAGACTCTGTCCAAAAGAATCATTTATTGAACAGAGTACAAGTATAAGAACGAATAATATTTTTATGTTAGCTGAAATCAAATTTATTTTTTGTAATTGCTGAGATAAGTTTCAGAGTCTTCTGCAAATTTTGTCTTGCAGCCTTCTCCGCAGAAGTAATATTTTGTACCGTTCGTGACTTCAGATATTTCAACTTTTGCATCGCCTTCATCACAGACAGGACACCAAAGACCTTCTGCTCCAAGATATTTAGCAGGATTCTTATTGAATGATTTTTCACATCCTTCGCAGCAAAGTAAAATTTCTTTATTTAAGTAAACATATTTTACTCCGCCACTCTCGATTGTCTCTCCGCTGACTATGCAAACTTCTTTAGCTACTGTATCAGTCGGATCATCCGAAGAACTGAATTTTGAAAATGTGTAATCGTTTGTTGAAAATAAAACTGCACATGTAAATAGTGTTAATAAAATGAATTTTTTCATAATATATTAGTTTGGTTTAGATTTTTTAAAAAATTTATATAAATGTAAAAGCATACTTCATATTACAGAAGTAGAATTTGAATAAAACTAAGCGGAAATATGGATTGCTAAATTCTTAGAATTGTTTTGGATTGTTTTGCTTGTATGGGGACAGCAGAATACACGGGTATGGTAAAAATGTCCTTCGAAGTTTCTAAGTAAGAATGGTGATTTAAGTTTTTTACTGCAGGTAAAACATTTGTTTTTATAAAAGTAGTAACAGCTTCTTTCTCATTTTGGGTAGATTGCGTGAATTCACAGCAACTTGTTTTAGTGATGGATTCACTTTTTTCTGATTGTTCACAACATGAATTTTCTGAGCTGCAGCATTCCGAAATGCAAAACACTGAAGTTCCGGAAATGCCGGATACTGAGAATGCTATTAAAACTAAAACTGTGATTATATTTTTAAGAAATGATTTTTTCACATTGTAAAAGTAAGCATTATGGTTTTAAATTAAAAGGGAGGATGATTTACGTAGGGTTCCGTCTTCCCAACTACAAATATATCTTTATCAAATAAAACAGCATCTGAAACTCCGTTGCTGATCTCCGTATTCGTAAGCCATCTCGAAGATTCATCCTCTATGACAAATCCGAGAATAATTTTTTTGTAAATCAGTCTGACAAATCTCTCAAAACTGAATTTAATGTCGGGAGTTTTTTTATCAGGATCATTCTCCTCACATCCAAGTACATGAAAATACTTACACTTTATGCTTTGATTATTTAACACATCTGCAATAATATAGGGCGCTTCGGGAGCAGTGGAATGGATCCAGCAGACAGCAGTATCAATTTCACCGTAATTATCAATCGCGGATCTTAATCTTTCCTCAAGACTGTAATAATCAGAGTAGTCAACTTTTATTGGATTAATGAATCCATGTTCTGATTTTGATTCGATGAGTTTATTAAGCCCGGCAGGATCGCGGGCGATGACTGAAACTGTATATCCGTGCTGAGTAAAATAATCTGAGACTCCGGCCAGCATTCCCGTGCCGCCGACTATCAGTGCATGAAGCATATTAAAGATAATAATTTAATGGGATTATAA
>JAGPCH010000418.1 GCA_018058125.1 Ignavibacteria bacterium
TCAGAATAAAAAAACAAAAGATAATAATGATGACGTAATCAACAGACTTCATAAGATCAAAGATATCGGACTTTATACAAAAAAAATATTAGAACAGAATAAGATAAATGAGTTTGGTGAGATATTGCACGAGCACTGGTTAATTAAAAAAGGAATTTCAAAAAAAATATCAGATCCGTTCATAGATGAAGTATATGAATGCGCAATTAAGAACGGAGCATTAGGCGGAAAAGTGATAGGCGCGGGAGGCGGTGGATTTCTGTTGTTTTACTGTCCGTATGAAAAGTCAAAATTTTTGAGCGCAATGAAAAAGTTGAGACTCGAACCGACATGGTTTTCATTCGAGAGAGAAGGTGTTAAAACCGGATTTTATAATTAATTAATCGGAAAGTGATTAATACGCTGGTATTACTTGCAGGAGGTCTGGCTACAAGATTAAAACCTGTAACGGAGACGATCCCTAAATCCATGATCGAAGTCGCAGGAAAGCCCTTTATAGAGCATCAGCTTTCTTTGATAAAAAAAAACAGCATATCGAATGTAATAATATGCGCAGGGAAGTTTGGCGAGATGATCAAAGAGTTTACGGAAAAGAGAAATTCATTTGGTCTGAATATAAAATATTCATTTGACGGATCAAAGCTTCTCGGAACGGGCGGAGCGATTAAAAAAGCACTCGAATATACAGGTGAAAATTTTTTTGTAATGTACGGAGACTCTTATCTCACAGAAGACTTCAGCGAGATCGGGAAATATTACAGTTCGCAGAAAGCAAAAGGATTGATGACAGTTTACAGGAATGATAACAAATTTGATAAAAGCAACATTGAGTTTTCAGAAGGAAAGATCATAAGATATGATAAACGAGCAGATGACGATAAATTAAATTTTATTGATTATGGTCTGGGAATTTTAAACAGGACTGCATTCGATGAATTTAAAGATCAGGAAGTGTTTGATCTTGAGAAAGTATATCAGAGTCTTTTATCAAAAGATCAGCTCGCGGGATATGAAGTCAAAGAGAGATTTTATGAGATCGGATCATTTAACGGACTTGAAGAAACAAATAAGTTTCTATCAGCTTCAAGTTCAATCCTAAATAAATAGTTTAAAATTTAAAACATATAAATTGGAAGTTAGAAATTACATAGATCAGTATTTGAAAGAAGTTAATGAGATCACTGCAAAAATCAATAAGGACGATATTGAAAAAATGGTAAATGTCATTCTTAAAGTGAAGAATGATGAAGGCAGAATATTCATGCTCGGAGTCGGCGGCAGTGCGGGAAATGCCTCGCATGCTGTAAATGACTTCAGGAAAATTGCAGGGATAGAATGTTACACTCCGACTGATAACGTATCTGAGTTGACTGCAAGGGTGAATGACGACGGATGGGAATCATCATTTGTCAACTGGCTCAAAGGCAGCAGATTAAATAAAAAAGACTGTCTGTTTATTTTCTCAGTAGGCGGGGGAAATGAAGAAAAAAATGTAAGTGTGAATATCGTTAATTCTCTCAAGTATGCAAAAGAAACAGGAAGCTCTGTGATAGGGATCACAGGTAAAGACGGCGGATATACTGCTAAAGTAGCAGATGCCTGTCTGATCATACCCACTGTCAATCCTGAGACTATCACACCGCATTCGGAATCATTTCAGTCAACTATCTGGCACTTACTGGTCACTCATCCGGCAATTAAAGTCAATGAAATGAAGTGGGAATCTGTTGATTCGGATACTGCCAAAGGGTCTGCCAAGTAAATGAACAAAGCAGTTTTTCTTGACAGGGACGGAGTATTGAATGAGATGTTCTTTAACAAAGACAGTAATGAATATCATCCGCCGTTTAAAGCATCAGATGTGAAATTGTATGCAGGTGTTGTGGAATCACTAAAAGTTTTACAGGAAAACGGATACCTTCTTTTTATAGTAACGAATCAGCCTGATCATGCTAAAGGTAAAGCAACTCTGGATGAACTCATGAATGTAAGGGAAGAATTTCAGAGAATATTCAGTGAAAACGAAATCAGGTTTTCCGGTCAATACTATTGCTTTCATCATCCGGAAGGAATTGTACCTGCGTTTTCGGGACATTGCGACTGCAGAAAGCCCGGAAATTATTTTGTGACCGAGGCGGTAAAAGATTTTGACATAGATGTCCGGAGTTCATGGTTTATAGGAGACAGGGATAAAGATATAATCTGCGGTACGAATTCAGGATTGAGAACTATAAGAATTAAAAGTAATTATTACGAATACAAAAATAAGACCGATGCGGATTTTCTTGTAAATGATCTTAAAGAAGCGTCGGAAATAATTTTAAAAAATAATTTATAATATGCCCGGAGTAAAAGACCTAAAGATCAAAATATTTGCCGATGGGGCAAATGTAACGGAAATGAAGAAAGTTTATTCTGAAGGAATCGTGAAAGGTTTTACGACAAATCCGACCCTCATGAAGAAAGACGGTGTAATTGATTATGTTGCATTTGCGAAGGATGTACTTTCCGAGATTAAAGACATGCCGATATCATTCGAAGTATTTACGGATGATTTTGAGTCAATGGAAAGGCAGGCTATGGAGATTGGAAGCTGGGGAGAGAATGTCTATATCAAAATTCCAATCACAAATACTAAAGGCGAGACATCATATGAACTTATAAAAAAGCTTTCCGGTAAAGGCATGAAATTAAATGTTACAGCAATACTCACGACCGAACAGGTGGAGAATGTTGCAAAGTGTGTAGATCCCGGGACACCTTTGATTGTATCACTGTTTGCAGGAAGAATTGCTGATACGGGAAGAGAT
>JAGPCH010000419.1 GCA_018058125.1 Ignavibacteria bacterium
TTCAGTCACTGTTAAAGTTTCCAGTTCAATAGAGGGTTTGATCTTACTTATGAGAGAAGTCAAATGTCCCAGCTTTACATCATCACAAGCGCCTATGATCGCACCACAGTTTGAATGCCCTAAAACAACAATCAGTTTTGATCCGGCTAACTTACAGGCGAATTCCATGCTTCCCAGAATATCTTCATTAAGAATATTACCCGCGATCCTGATACTGAAAATGTCTCCAAGTCCCTGATCAAAAATCAACTCTGCAGATGTCCGCGAATCAATACAGCTCAGAATTACCGCAAACGGAAACTGCCCTGTTGATGTTTCATTAACCTGATGAAGAAGATTCCGGTGAGCTTTTATATTCCGAACAAATCTTGAATTGCCACTGATTAGTATTTCCAAAGCACTATCAGGTGAGAGAGTTTCCTGGGTTTTTTTTGTGTGAGTTCTCAATAATCTGTTTTATGTAATTTTCTTGTACCATATCATTAAGGAAATTACTGAAATTCTTCCATCAGTTCTTCCATTGTTTTTGTTTGTTTAAAATAAGAAACCAGTTTCTGAAGTACATCGTCCACTATAGAATCCGGGCAAGATGCTCCGCTGGTAAGTATTATTTTAACAGGAGCTTTATCGGGAAGAAAATTTTCTGTAGCTAATTCTTTCTGATTGTGAAAATCAAAATGACTAATTGTCTTATTTGAAATAATTTTTTCAGCAGAGGAAATAAAATAAGTAGGAAGTTTTTCTTCACATAGTTCAACAATATGGGAAGTATTAGAGCTATTGTATCCGCCGACCACTATCGCAAGGTCAGCGTCTTTTTCCAATAATCCATAAGTAGCCTTCTGATTGTCATGAGTAGCATAGCATAAAGTATCTCTCGTATCTGCAAAGTGTTTCTGAATATTTTCAGATCCGTATTTCTCTATCATTTTTTCTTTTAGATAATCAGCTATTGCCTGAGTTTCTGTTGCAAGCATTGTAGTCTGATTAACAACTCCGACCCTGTCTAAATGAATTAGCGGATCAAAATTATTAGTGCATCTTCCTTCGAAAACCGAATTAAAATCATTTGCTGATATCTCTCCCGTTATAAACTTTCCTACCACTTCAGCTTCATCCATATCACGGATTATCAGAGTCGGGGCTGATTCTTTACTGTGTGAAAATGTTGCACGAGTCTCTTCATGTTTATACTTTCCATGAACTATTATCGTGAAATTATCTTTGCCGAGAGAATCTGCCCTGTTCCATACTTTTTCCACAAACGGGCAGGTCGTATTATATCTTAATGGATTAATTCCAAGTTGTGAGAGATTATTCTCTATTTCAAGCGTAGTACCGAATGCCGGGATAATAACAATGTCATCTTGTCTGAGTTCGTCCCATTCAATAAACTGCTTTCCTGAAGTATCCATTATAAACTTTACGCCGCGGTTCTGAAGATCATTATTGACATCCGAGTTGTGTATCATTTCACTTAGCAGAAAAATTCTTTTATCCGGATTTTCTTCAATAGCTCTGTATGAAATTTCTATGGCATTCTCAACACCGTAGCAGAAACCAAAATGCCGTGCAATATAGAATACAACCGGACCGAAATCGAGTTCGGTAGGGGAGTAATCTTTCTTTCTCGGATCATTGATCTTTCTGGAAGATTTGATCTTTGAAATAACCGGGCTTCGGTAAAATACGGGTATGTCGAAGGTTTTCATTATTTTAGACCTGATTCTTTAATAATTACTCCATTTCTTATTATTCGAAATACAGTTTTATCTATTCGTGTATTTTCATCATATATTCCGTTCCAATGTTATCTTCTAAGTCTTTCAACTTCTTTAAATCTCTCATCAACAGTTGAATTTTTCCAATCTTTCTTTTTGGAATTTTTCATAATATTTAAAATTTAATATTTGATATTATTCAAAAGCCGCAATACCCGTTACATCTTCACCAATTATCAACGTATGCATCTCGTGAGTTCCTTCGTAAGTCTTTACAGATTCAATATTATTCTGATGTCTCATAATAGGATATTCATCGAGAATACCGTTAGCGCCAAGCATCTCTCTTGCCATTCCGGCTATGATCTTTGCGATCTCACAATTGTTTCTCTTTGCCATTGAAACCTGTTGCGGACGCATCTTACCAGAGTCTTTTAAATTTCCAAGCTGATGATTAAGCAGTTGAGCTTTTGTGATCTCTGTAATCATGTAAGCAAGTTTTTCCTGAGTAAGCTGAAATCCGGCAATCGGTTTTCCAAACTGAATTCTTGATAATGAATAATTTAAAACCGTATTGTAACACTCCATTGCAAGTCCTACTACTCCCCATGCAATTCCGTACCTTGCCTGTGTGAGACACATTAATGGAGATTTCAATCCGCCGCTGTTAGGCATCAGATTTTCCTCAGGTATCATACAGTCTGAAAACACTAACTCTGAAGTGATCGATGCTCTGAGTGAAAGTTTACCTTTCATCTCAGGAGCAGTAAAACCTTTAGTACCTTTATCAACTACGAATCCTCTGACTTTTCCGTCAAGTTTTGCCCATACAACTGCGACGTCTGCAACTGTTCCGTTAGTGATCCACATCTTAGCGCCGTTGAGCAAGTATCCTCCATCAACTTTCTCAGCCTTTGTTATCATCCCTCCTGGATTACTTCCGAAGTCAGGCTCGGTTAATCCGAAGCAACCAATCATTTCACCTTTAGCGAGTTTTGGTAAATACTTTTTTCTCTGATCTTCACTTCCAAAAGTATAGATCGGATACATTACGAGTGCTGACTGAACAGATGCAAAACTTCTTACAC
>JAGPCH010000420.1 GCA_018058125.1 Ignavibacteria bacterium
CGATATCAGCTTTCCTGTTATAATCAAGATCACCGGCTACCATTACTTTTTCCGAAATATCGATCGCTTCAGATGAGCCGCTTCCCCACCCGTTGACGGACGGACCGCTTATCCGCAGCTGAGGAACAAGTGTGCTATTCAAAACGGTATAAGCGTAAATATTTCCTCTCGATCCGACTGCAATGTCATTTATGCCGTCTCCGTTAAGATCCCCGGCAGAAATGTCAAATGGTCTGGATTCGCTTTCGTTTACAAGATCAAGTGTCGCCCGTCTTGTCGAATTTGCTATTATAGTATTAAGCGAATCTTTAATCTGCACAATATCAACATAAGTTCCGGGCTGTGCAATATTTGCATGTGTAAATGCATATCCTGCGGCGATCTCATCAATTGCATCATAGTTAAAATCTTTTGCTGAGATTGAGATCTGTATATTGCTAATGTTATATGACGGCTGGGAAAACAGAGTTGCAGTTCCTTTTGAAATAAAATTTCCTGATGAGTTGAAATCATAAATTCTGACAGTGACTGTCCAGCCTGAAACATTCTTTTTCACAAATACTAGTCCGATCTCCTGAAATCCGTCTCCGTCAAAATCACCGCTTACAATATCGAACGCATCTAGTTTTGCGCCGGTAGAAAAAAACATTTTCTCATTTCCGATACTGTCTCCTTTTACAGGAACAAGTGAGTTGTTTACAGTAAACATTTTTAATTTTACAGTTGAATCCAGACCGACATATCCCAATACGAATTCTTCTTTTTTATCCCCGTAATAATTTCCTGAAGTAAGTCTAACCGGAAGTTTCGGTGATCTTGTACTTGGTAATAAAGTATTGTTCAATGTCATCCTGTTAGCAGCATTCCATGCAAATGTTCCGGAATTTATCTGAGGGATCATAAGAGTGATAGAATTATTTAAACCTGTCCAGGCGGAAACCAAATGTTTGAACTGTTCACCGAGATAATTTCCCGATGTCACTGCCATTCTTTTGTTACCTGAGATAATGGAATCTGTCTGTACAGGTTTTGGTACTAGCTTTGTATCGGGGTTGATCTGAAACAGATCGATATCAAACACTCTTGATTTGATATTTTGATTACTTGGATTACCTCCGAGTGTCTCTGAATTGATAAAAATAATTTCATCAGAGTTGACAAGATCTCTTACTCTGCTAAGCGGATCCGATTCGTTTGACTGACTGTAAGCATTTACCGATATCATAAAGCTTAGTATCATGAAGATTTTGATTGTGAATTGCTTAAACATTTTTTACTCCCGTGTTTAGTTTTTTAAAATTTGTTGAGCAAAATTAAATGCGTAATTGTGTTTAAGCAAAGAAACTTTTCTTTGAATATCACAAAAGGAAAGTTATACTGAATCCGATATATTGCATTTACAGTTAGATTTAAGCATTTTTGCTCGTTAGTTTGTCACAAAATTAAATCTCACAATTAATGAAAGATTCAAAGCTAATAGATCTTCTCAGGACACTTTCTCCCAAAGAATTCCGTGACCTCGAAAAATTCATACTTTCCCCTTATTTCCGGAAAAGAGATGTCAGCGGTTTATTTAATGTGCTTAAAAAATTCTACCCGGATTTTAATGACGTGAATCTAAATTCAGAATTTGTTTTTAATAAACTTTACCCGGGTAAAACATTTGACAAGAAAAAAGCTGAGGGATTAATAAGAACTATCTCATCGGATTTTGTAAGTGCATGCAAAGACTATTTCATACAGATCGAACTCGAAGAGCAGAGTTCTTTCAGGGATTTTCTTCTCCTTAATCAACTCAGAAAAAGAAAGCTGTACGGTGATTTTAAAAAGGAATTTATCACTGCCATGAGTGATGATCCGGATAGTGAAAAGGAACTTGCGATCAGATTTATTGAAAAGAGTTTTTTGTATAATTCGGCAATTGAGTATTACATTGACAAAGCTGATTATGAAAATGTAATTGAAAGCATTACTAAGCAAATTGAATATCTTATTGCCGCTTCAGTCTTAAAGAGTTTAAGATTTCCCGATCAGAAAAACATTGCAGAAGAAGGATTCAATTTAAAACTGAGATATAATCTGATTGATAAATTTTCTGAAAATCTGAATATCACGGGATTACTTGCTGAAATGAAAAAGAATAAAGATCAATTCACTCCTTACATTGAGCTGTATTATTGCATAAATCAGTTAATAGTAAATCCTTCCGAAGAGAAATATTATTTTGAGCTGAAAAAACTTTTACTCAACAGAGAGATCGATCTTCCTCAAAGTGAAATGTACATGATGTTCAGCATTGCTTCTGCATACAGCCATGAAAGATCATTCAACGGTATTAAGAATTTTAAAAGAGAAACATTTGAGATGTATGAAAGCATGATAAGGCTGGGAGTATATAAATATTCAAAAAAAGATCACATTGCTCCGGGATTATATCTCAGCATGCTTATAGAAGCGAGGATTTGTAAAGAATTTGTCTGGATGAAAAATCTTATTGATAATTATATAAATGAGATACATCCTGACATCAGACAAAGCATTTTTTTTTATTCAATGGGACAGTATTATTTCGGTGTAGGTGAAAACGAAAAATCTCTTGAAAATCTCATAAAGGTAAAATCCGAGTATTTTCTTTTTAAGAGAGATCTGAAGAATCTGCTGTTCAGGATATATTATAATCTTGGATATTTTGACGAAGCGTATTCAATACTGGATAACATGAAGCATTATATAAAATCTACAAAAGAGCTTTCAGAAACATTTAAGACAAGGAGCAGGAATTTCATTAAGTTTGCTTCCGGATTG
>JAGPCH010000422.1 GCA_018058125.1 Ignavibacteria bacterium
TTTATTTGAATCAAAAGATGAAAACGGATTTATAGAAGGTTATACTTCTAATTATATAAAGGTCAGAACCAATGGTAATTTTGAAAATGAAATAAAAGATGTTTCAATAACAGGAATCAATACCGGCAGTAAGATCATCGCTGATTGCGCTGTCAACATTAATGAGTTAAATGGATAAGAAGGAAAACAAAGATAATCTTATCTCGATAAAAGATCTTAACTTCACATATTCGGAAACGAAATCAAATAGCTCCGTAAATCAGAACACAGACTCATTCGTTTTAAAAAATATTTCGCTGGATATCTCCAAAGGTGATTTTGTATCTGTCATCGGCAAAAACGGTTCAGGAAAATCTACTCTTGTAAAATTAATTGCAGGTATAATCGGCGGATACACTGGACAGATCAATATTGATAGTGAAGATATAAATTCAATAGTTAGAAAAGATCTTTCGAAAAAGTTATCCTATCTGCCGCAATCAACTGTCACATTTAATGATAACTTAATCGTAAAAGATTTTCTGCTGCTGGGAAGATATGCATATAAAAAATTTTCTGACTTCAGATACAATCCCGAAGATCTGAAAATTGTAAATGAGAGCATTGAAGTTACATCAATAGGTGAGCTTGCCGGGAAATATTTTCACGAACTCTCAGGCGGAGAGAAACAGAAAGTGTTGCTTACTTTATCGTTAGTACAACTAAATATTTCCGAAAGCCTGAAAAATAAAATACTGATAATTGACGAACCTCTGACATATCTTGATGTTACATATCAGTTTGAGATATTCAACATTATCAAAAAGCTTCGTGAAAACGGACTGACAGTGCTGATAGTTATTCATGATCTGAATCTAGCGCTGAGGTTTACAGACAAAACTATTCTGATGAACAATGGTGAAATTATTAAATATGATGAATCAAAAAACGTCATAACCGAAGACATTCTCCGCGAACATTTTAAGATAGAATCTGAAATTTTAAAATTCGAAAAAAATTATTTTGTAAATTATTTACATAACTGAATCTAATTAAAAATCATGAGCTACAATAAAATACTTATTGAAGACAAAGGTCTTACTAAACATATAATTCTTAACCGTCCGGAAAAAAGAAACTCTCTTGATGAGGAAATGATAGAAGAGTTGACTGGTGTTTTCAGAAAATTGTCTGATGATACTGACATAAAAACCATTGTTCTATCCGGAGCCGGCGGAAATTTTTGTTCGGGGCTCTTTCTCGACTACCTTCAGAAAATATCCGAATATGACATTCTTCAGAATAAGGATGATTCGAAGAAATTCAAGGATCTGTTGTTATCAATATACACCTGCAAAAAAACTGTAATAGCAATGGTAGATGGTTACGCCCTTGCAGGCGGATGCGGCATAGCCAGCGCGTGTGATTTAATTGTCACAAGTGATACAGCGCAGTTTGGTTATACCGAAGTTAAGATCGGGTTCATTCCGGCGATCGTGATGATCTTTCTTTTGAAAAAAGTCAGCGAATCTCACGCAAAAGATCTTTTGCTGACTTCAAAATTCATAACAGGAGATGAAGCGCACAGGATAGGATTTGCCAATTATGTTTCAGCTCAGGGAGAACTTGAAAATACTGTTGAAAAATTATGTGCAGATCTTAACAAACTCCCGATGAGTTCGCTTTCACTTACGAAGGAAATGTTTAAGAATGTATCTTCTATGAGTTTTGAATCTGCGCTTGAGTATGCGGTTGATCTGAATGCAATTACGAGAATGACGGATGAATGTAAAAACGGGGTGAAGAATTTTCTCACAAAAGTTAAAAAGTAGTTTTAAAGTTTAAAGTTTGTAATCCGCCGCGGCGGATTGTAAAGAAAGATTTATAGGATATGTGGCAGCTATTAAAATAGTATTATGGAAATACTTTCAGATAAATATCTAGTTAAGTACAGATCATTGGTTGGCAAAAAAATTTCTACCGGTTTTAAAAAACTGAGTTTGTTATCAAAAAATGAATCCGGTGAAAATAATTTTGAATACTATCTTGAATCATCCGCTGTTTACTCTTCTGCCATAGAAGGAAACACTATTGATCTGAATTCTTTTATGAATTCAAAACAGGTAAAGAAAAAATTTGAAGGCAAAGAATACCGGGAAATACTCGATCTCGTCAAAGCCTATAAATTAGTAAAAGAAAATAATCTGACCGAAAAAAATTTTCTAAAAGCCCACAAAATCATGAGCAGAGAATTTCTGATCAAAAGTAAATTAGGAAAATACCGTGAAGAAAAAATTGGTGTGTTTGATTCTGGTGGATTGGTTTACGTTGCAATTGAACCGGAAAAAGTTAAAGAGGAAATGAAAAAGTTGTTTACAGATATAGAAGAGTTAAAGAAAAAAGATCTGACTTTAGAAGAAACTTTTTATTATGCTTCAATGATCCATCTTGTGTTTGTACACATTCATCCTTTTATGGATGGAAACGGCAGATCAGCAAGATTGCTTGAAAAATGGTTTCTTTCAGAAAAGCTCGGAGAAACAATATGGAAGATCCGGTCAGAAAATTATTATTTCGAAAACAGAAAAGACTATTATAGTAATATTAACTTAGGACACGATTATTACAGTTTAAATTACGCTAAATGTCATTTATTTTTGCAAATGATAGTTAAGTCATTAAAACAATAAATTAAATTATTATGTCAGAAAAAAAATATTCAACGATTCAGTATATGGACCGAAACGAATCGCAATATGGTCCGACTCCGAAATGTTATGAATATCTGAAAACAGTTGGTATCGAAGAACTTGCCTGGTATTC
>JAGPCH010000421.1 GCA_018058125.1 Ignavibacteria bacterium
GTTGTTGATACCGTATTCACCCGCATTCTCAAATTTTTTCATCCTTCTGAATATGCTCAGGATCACAAAAAGATTCTTTGTCGTCTCAAAAGTAAATTCCTTTTTCTTTGACTTATAGAATTTCATAAGCTCATCATAATATTTATCGTCAAGAGTCGAATACATTTTTACCGCAAAATACGTTATTACAATATCATGATGCCCTGACCGGAATTCGTTCAGATTTTTTTCCGTATAAGCGATAACATCTTTATACATGCTGCCCGGAAACCTCAGTGGGTTTGCGCTTTTACCTCTCTGATGCAGTATCAGCTGTGAATAGCTTATGAGATTCTGAAGAACGGAATAATAATTGATATTAAGTGACTTTCTGATAAGGATGTTTTTCCTGTCTTTGATATTCAGGAATTCGGCATTTAACAATTCATCTTCGAGATCGATCTGCGTAAGATAAAATCTCTCATTTTTATATTGTTCCTCTTCCTGCTTTTGCCTCATGGCATTTAATATTTTTTTATATCTGTTATGCATTTTCCTTTTCCTCAGGGCATTCAGCAGAAGAAGATTATCCCTTTCCTCATCATTTCCCGATTCCAGGAATATTAAAAACCTGTCAAAGAGTTTACCGAAATCAGATTCGATCTTATGAATGTTTCTACTGATAAACTTTCTTCTCCCGTATATGAATTTATGTATCTCTTTTTGAGAAGTATTTGTTTTGTTAATTTCGGGATACAGTGAGTTCAATAATTCAAAATATTTTAATATTCTGAAGTGATTATTGAATAAAGGGGAATGGATGAATTTTTTAAGAAGTTTGAATTCATCTGACGTAAGTTGATTTAGATATTCAGCCATGGATAGCAGATAAAATTAATTACCAAATTAAAGAAATATATTAACTTCCGGTTTAGGTCTAAATGTCAATTATAATACCCTTATTATAAATGGCTCTATATGAAATTCAGTGGGTAAAATTATCAACAAAAAACATTTGTCATTCCCGCCCGCCTGCAATTGCTTATAAATAAAAGTTTGAAGCGAGTTTATTGCAGGCGAGAGCGGGAATCCAGGATGTTTATAGATTTGAATAATTTTTAATTTTATAAGAGGAGATAAAATATGAAACATTACTATGTCTATATTCTTGTCTGGTTTCTTGCAAATAAAAGGAATGTACTTTATATACCGGAATGAATAAAAATTTATTACTAATAATAATTAAGAGTAATTGAACACAAAAGAAAATTAATCAAAGGTTTTACTGAATTGTACAATGTTAATAAACTTGTTTGTTATGAACAAACTAACAATGTGAGATTAGCTATAGAAAAAGAGAAGCAGATCAAGAAATAGAAAAGGTAATGGGAGCTTGAATTGATTGAAGAAAAATATCCTAATCGGGTTGATCTTTTTTACGAAATTGGAGGAAATGATGAAATGCTAAAACCGGATTTTAATATTTTAAAATTAGAGTTTACAATGATTAGTGATTTAACTTTCAAGTTCCTGGATTCCCGCTCTCGCCTGCACGAAAATTATTCTATCTTTAAAAGAGTTTAAATGCAGGCGGGCGGGAATGACAAATTTGTGCTTTTATATAGTCTCTGTAAGTTTGAAAAAAGTATTTTGAACTGAAATTCGATTAAGATTGATTAATTAATTCACATTGTAAATCATATTGCACCTTATAAATAAAAAAATGCCATCCCCCAAGGGAGGATGGCATCGCGCAGAAGAGAGCAGCTTATTTCTTACTTTTCCTGATT
The DNA here is from genome assembly GCA_018058125.1 of Ignavibacteria bacterium. GTDB lineage: Bacteria > Bacteroidota > Ignavibacteria > Tepidaquicellales > Tepidaquicellaceae > JAGPCH01. The sequence continues at coordinate 1,770 of JAGPCH010000421.1, forward strand.
TATCTGCTCAGGTTCCGGATCTCCGCCTTCGCTATTCTCACCTTTATGCCTTATCCCCAGATCCTTGATCACTCTGGAAGTTTTATAGCCGGCATAAAATTCACCGTTACTGACTTTATAATTTTCCATAAGTCTGTCAATCGAGTCCAGAATATCATCTGTTTCTTTGAATAAAGTCATCAGTGATTTCACAGCTCCGGATTTTGTCGCCCCTCCTGAGGCTTTTGCTCCCAGAGCATCCTCATATATTTTTATGTTCTCAGTGAATTCTGCCAGTCTGTCAGAACTTATTCCGAATCTGGCTATCGCTTCATTGTATTCAACAGCTTTTTCCTTTATTGAGTTAAGTTCGATGACAAGTCCCGTATCCCTGAATCTGTTCAGTCCGGACTTTGCATATTTTACACTTTCAAGTAAAGTAACATTTCCTTTCTTTTTTGCCATTGCATACAGAGCGCCTGCAATGCCGAGAGCCTGATTTGTCACTGATTCTCTGTTAATGTTCTTATCTGTTACTTTTCCTTTTGTTGCTTTGTTACGCAGATCTTCTTTTAATTCTATTGCATTTACAGATGCTTTGAATGAATTTATGTGTTCAGTGAATTCCTCATTTCCTGAATAATTTGAAGATTTTTCATCCAGGAATGCTGACACTGCATCATACATAGCGTATTTGTTTTTTTGATTCTTAATCATTTGATTAGTTTTCCTTTCGCCGTTATACGGCTTTTTATTTTTTAAATTTATCTTTACCGTTCGCTGAAAATATAGCCGGCATTTCTTCCCGAACCGGTTCAGATATTTTTAAGCTTATGTTTTAAGCTTAAAACTCAGTTTTTCAAAAATTTATAATTTATTTTATTTTTTGTTAATGTTTTTACTGAAATATATTTCACTTTTTTAACTGCTGATCTGTTTCACACTTTTTTGCGATACCTTCACTTCATTTTGCATTAACTCAATTGAATTTTGTGTCACCTTCACTGAATTTTGCTTCACATTCAGTCTTCTTTGCACAACTTTCATGCACTTT
>JAGPCH010000423.1 GCA_018058125.1 Ignavibacteria bacterium
CCTATATACTGATATGTCAGATGTAATTATTGCATCTAATAACTCTAACAATCTCGTAAGTGTAATAAGACCATAGATTAAATCAATATTTTTTAAAAAAACTTAATTTGTTAAATTTAATAAATAATTTTAAAATTTAAATTCAGCAGGAGTATTTATGAAACTACTAATTTCTATAATTTCCATTATACTGTTAAGTTTCTTAACCGTAAATAACGTAATCTCTCTTCCGGTAAATTCTTATATTCATTCAGTATCACCACCTTTGAATGCCAACAGTGTAGTTAAAACATTAGATATCCAGATTAATTTCACGCAAGATATGAACGCTACTTTTATGACAGAAAACAACATAAAGCTATTCGGTTATCAGACGGGACTGATGACTGCATTATATTCATATAACCCAATCAACAAAACTCTTACAATAAATCCTAACAATAATTTCAAAAACGGAGAGATAATATGCCTGACTCTCACTTCAGGTTTAAAAACTATTTCCAATGAAAGCATTACTCCATTTGTGTATTCATTCAGAGCTAAAGCTATCGGCGGTAATGCAGTCTTTACTAGAACTTCTGATATCAATACATCAGAATTTGCTTATATGAAATCAGGTGATGTAGATGGGGACGGTGATATAGATTTGTTAATTGGTGATAAGATATATAAAAACAACGGAAACGCTGTTTTTTCTTATTATTCATCCTTAAACTTTGGAGGAAGAGCAATGATGGCGGATATGGATAATGATGGTGATCTTGATATTATGGTTCGTCAGAATGATGAAGTATTTTTAATGAGAAATAACGGAGTCGGGAATTTTACTCAAACCAATTCTTATCCGGGTGGAATTGGAAGTATAGGAGATTTTAATGGGGACGGGTTTCTAGACATTTCTTATTTTTTAGATGAAAGACATATAAAGACTGTTTTTAATAACAATGGAATATTCATACCGGATACTTCTTATTACTTACTTCCATCCTGCGCCGATACTTTTTCAAATCATATTGATTATTATCCAATTGTTAATGACCTGGATAATGACGGAGATTTGGATATGGTAGGGATCAATGGTTATGCTTTTGGTAATAGCATAACCTTTTATAATATGTGCAGAACTTTTTTTAAGCTTACAAATAACTTTTCAGGCAGATTCTCAGTGCAGACAATTTTCAATCACCCATTGGGACACGGAGGTCCGGATATTTTGTCTTTAGATGATTCTAAATCTTTTGACAATGATAATGATGGATATGTTGACTTAAACTCTTCGGCTTTAATTATGAAAAATAACGAAATGGGAGGATTTATTGAAAATGGTAACTTAATTGGTTTTAATAATTCAATTGATGCAGATTTAAATGGGGATGGAAATATAGATATGATTGCTATTGTATCTCTTCAACAATCTTTACTAGTACAATTAAATAATGGATTAGGAGAATTTGCTATAGATTTAATTCAAAATTTTCGTCCTTATGCAAGTTCAGCATCCGGTGATTTTGATAATGACGGAGATATAGATCTGGCTGTAATGGAAGCTAACACATACAAAGTTGCGATTTTACTTAACGGCGACATTCCTTTACCTGTTGCCCTTTCCTCTTTTACGTCAGAAGTTAATTTAAATAATGTGAAGCTAAACTGGTCCACTTCCGGCGAGCAGAATAACTCGGGTTTCGAAGTCCAAAGATCAATTGTGAAAAATGAAACTCCTGATAACTGGTTAAAAGCAGGTTTTATAAAAGGGACAGGAAGTTCAAACGGAAATGAAAGTTACAGTTATGAAGATAAAAATTTACTTTCAGGAAAATATAAATACAGATTAAAACAAATCGACTTCAATGGTAATTTTGAATATTTCAATCTCGCTAATGAAGTTAACATAGGCATTCCGGATAAATTTGAATTGAAACAGAATTATCCAAACCCATTCAATCCAACTACAAATTTGGAATTTGGAATTTCGGAATTGGGATTTGTTAGTTTGAAAGTTTATGACGCACTTGGGAATCTTGTTGCAATTTTGGTGAATGAGAAAAAAGAAGCGGGATATTATTCTATAAATTTCGATGGTTCGAATCTTGCAAGCGGTGTATATTTCTATAAGATCGAGGCAGGTGACTTTTTTCAGACGAAGAGAATGCTTCTGATGAAATAAGTATTGTGTATTGTGTATAGTGTATAGAGTAATATAGTGCTTGAGCTCATATACATTTACAAAAAACTTGGACCGGCAGCTTTCAATAGTTGCCGGTCCTTTTTTATTTAATTTTTATTTGGTACAGTCAGATAGAACACGTAATCCCTAACGGGATTGTTCCGGATTTTGTTTGCCGATAAATCTTCCAAATGAACTGACTAAGAAATAAAATTAACACAACTAACCAATTAACCAATTAACATTTCTCTTCTTCAGATTGTAATTTGTAATTTGAAATTTGTAATTGTAACTATTTACTTGTCTTGAATAAATTTTCTAATTAAGCTAATTTAAGTCTCAATTTTATATAGAATTTAGCGATTTTGCTTAACAGATAAGTTAAACTATTTTCAACCAAAACATTTTTATGAATAACGTTACAATTGAAGAAGATGAATTAATTTCAGGTATCGATAAGGATTTTAATCTTTTCAGAACTCTTTCCGAAGGAAACAACATAGACAATCCATATTTTTTTTATAAAAAGCTCAGAGATTATGACCCTGTATTTTATATGCAGTCGTCTGCGGGTTTTCTGTCTGAGAATATGTGGGTTGTTACGAAGTATGCGGATAACA
>JAGPCH010000424.1 GCA_018058125.1 Ignavibacteria bacterium
CATTATCTGTTTTTATTTCTATTTCCGGCTTGCCGGCTTTGTCAGCAAGTATTCCGAATAATAATATTTTCATTTTCATTTCAACTTTTTTTTGCCTCAAAGGCTCTAAGACTCAAAGGCTCAAAGGTTTTTGTCTATGGGATTTTGTTAATTATTAACTTTAAAACAAATACTTTAATTTAAATTCTTTAAGACTATCATGGTATTAAATGAGTTTCTACAAGATCGTCTTTTATAATTGCCCTTTTGTTTACTGATAAATAAACTAGCGCATTTGCTTCTGCAAAAGATTTCAGAATATCAGAACCCTGACCTTCAAGTAATGTTACTTTTCCATTACTAATTTTAGCTTTCAGGAAAAGATCCCTTTCCCCTTTTAGTTCATAGCTTTCTGTTAATGGCAAAAATTCTTTACTTAATTCAAAATCAGAATAGCCGCTCATTTTTCTCAGCGACGGAAGTACATATTCATAAAAGCAAACCAATGAGGCAGCAGGATTTCCGGGTAATGCAAAGATCAATTTATTCTTTAATTTACCGCAATACAATGGTTTGCCGGGCTTTTGTGATACTTTATAAAACAATTCCTTAACTCCTGAATTTTCAAGTATGTCCTTTACAAGATCATACTTTCCGACTGATATTCCACCCGAAATGATCAATACATCTGAAGAGCTTAGCATTTTGGAAACAATACTCGTAAGATTTTTCTTATCGTCATTTACAGAACTTACATACTTAGTTTCAAAACCATTCCCGTTTAATGCAGCTTTCAGCATAACCGAATTCGATTCAAAGATCTGACCTTTGTATAGTTTAGAACCGGCTTCCTGAAGTTCATTTCCGGTGGACAAAACTGAGACTACCGGTTTGCCGGTCACTTTAATTTTACTAATACCCATCGAGCATAAAAACCCAACAGCAGCGGGATTCAGCAAAGTACCTTTTGCCAAAGCGGGTTCTCCTTTTTTGATCTGCGTACCTTTGAATCTGATATTACTTCCTTTTGTCAATGCTGAAGCCGGAATTATCACAGATCCGTAATTTGTCTGCACTTTCTCCTGCATTACCACGCAAGAAGTATTTAAGGGAGTTGCAGCGCCGGTATAAATATAAACCGCAGAATTCTTTTTTAGCTTTCCGTTAGGTTTGTCTCCGGCTTTTATTTCACCTGTAATTCTGAAAGATAATTCTTCATTCCTCAGATCTTCAGCATCGAAATTAACTGCGAAACCATCCATGGCTGACTGATCAAATAATGGAAGGTCAACAGGTGATTTAATATTTTCAGCTAAAACATATCCGGATATGTCCGATACTTTTTTCGAAACAGCAGGTATCAGTTTAATATTTTTCCACAATATTTTTTTTGCTTCTTTTACGCTGAACAAATTTCAGTTTAAATTTTTATGTAACCTGTTTGTAGTCTTTAAGGCAAATTTCAACTGCATCCTCTATTTTCAGGCTCTGACTTTCACTCCAGAGCTGTTCGTATCTGACTTCCCCCAGTTCTTTCTTTAAAAAAGATTTTTCCTCATTCGTTAACTCAGCAGAATCCTTTGTAGATTTTTTCTTTAACGTATGGGAAATTGTGTCAATATATCCATAAAGCAACAATGCCTTTTCATATTTACCATCCTTCAGGTAAACTCTGCTGAATCCGGATATTACATCATTTAAAAAAAATTCACTTCCGGGAATATTCCTTTCATTCATGTATTCCTGATAAATCACTTTAGCTTTGATAACTTGATCTGTCTCTAAATAAAGTCCTCCAAGATTGTTTCTGATTGGCGAAATATTCATAATATATCCGCAGTCTTTTGAGATCTTATATGCATCCAAAAGCAGATATTCCGCTTCTTCATAATTTTTATCTTCAAAATGTAATTTCAGATCTGCCAGATTTACAAGGTTCACTGAGATCAGATATTGATCATTCAGCTTTCGGGATAAATTAAGACTTTCCTCAGAATAAAGGGATGCTTTTTTAATGTCAATGATTTTTTTGGAATGTGAAATGCTCAGACTCAAAAGTATATGTGCTGTAAGATGTTCGTTTCTTATTTCTTTTGCCAGCTTAAGTGCTTCTTCTTTCAGAGATATTGATCTTGCAAAATCTCCATGATTACTTACTGGAAACGAAAGATTGTAAAGAGAATTAGCTTTTCCTTCTTTTGAATTAATTTCATTACTTAAGGCTAAAGCTTCTTCATTAAGTTTTATAGCACCGTCATAATCCATTTCCGTATAAAATTTTAATCCAAGAGTATTTAAAGCTTTAAGTATCCCCTCCTTATCATTAATTTCTCGATACAGTTCAAGAGCTTCTGTTGAATATTCTTCAAGCTCTTCAAATTTTCCAAGTTCATAACAGATTCTTGCAATCCGAAACAGAAGATCTGCCTTAAGTTTTATATCAGGTATTTCAATTGAATTTTTGACTTTCATTAAAGAAGCAAAACCTTCTTTTAAATATCCTTTATTTTGCCAGAAATCAAACACATTAATTACTATCCGGTATGCATCTTCAGATGAATTTTCAGAAGCCCATTGAATATCTTTTCTTACGTTATCCAGTTCCTCGTCTACAAGCTCCAGCCACTGTAGCTGATCCATTCCTTTTTCTTTCTGTTTTACAACAGAAGTAATATTTAGAAAATATTCAAAATGTTTCCGCATTAGATCATCTCTGTCTGTTAATTTTTCCTGTGCATAAAATTTAATGGATTCGAGCATTCCATATCTTCCTACTC
>JAGPCH010000033.1 GCA_018058125.1 Ignavibacteria bacterium
ATACTAAACTCTTTAACTGATCCCGGCACATTTTACTGGCGGGCTAAACAGGGAGGAATTCCTCCTCAGGGAGCATTCAATGAACCATGGAAATTCTCGATCAGTCCCGGTTCCGTAAATCTTAGGTTAACAGTTATTCCTGAAGGTTATTTGATTTTAAACAATTATGAATTTGAATTAACTGTCTATTAAAGAAATGTGATGGCGCTTTTTGATATTCTAGATTCATGTTTTGTGGTTTCATCAGATTCTGCATATCAAAATGATATTAGTTTTAAAAATGCAAAGTCAGGAACATATTATATAGTAATCAAAATACCGGGATGTATTGAGACATGGAGTAAAGAAGGCGGTGAGTATCTTGAAGAAGGATCAGCTATAAATGAATATGATTTTTCAACTGATGCAAGCATGGCATACGGAAATAATCTAATTTTAAAAGCCTCGCGTTATTGTATCTTCAGCGGAGATGTAGTGAGAAACCATGAAATAAACCTTGACGACATTATTCAGATTATTAATTCATCAGGTTTGTTTACAACCAGGCTTAATGTGAATGATCTGACTGGTGACAAACTTGTAGATCTTTCTGATTTGCTTATTGTATTTAATAATTCTTCACGCTTTGTTTCAAGGAAATCGCCTTTAGATTCGGAACTCCTTGCAAATGATAAGGAATATCAGATCACTTATGAAAAGAAAATTAAGGAGATAAATGAAAATATGATAAAGAAAGAGGCGTCTCCTGAAATGAGAATAGTTTTTAAAGTTGAAAAGAAGATTCTGAATAAATAAATATTTAGTAACATTATTTTAATGGGACTGGTTGAATTTCAATCAGTCCTTTTTATTTAAGTTTATCATTTGCTTAATGATCCTTACAGTATGAAATGATAAACCAATATCTTAAAAAACAATTAACCTAATAGATTTTGATTGTAGAAGATACATTGTAAAATAATTAGACTTTAAGTTAAATGATTTGATAAGAAGACTGAAAGAGTTCACTTTCAGTCTATTTATTTAGGATAAACCTTTTTTTATTTCCTGAGATTCTATATTTTGGAACCTATCCAAGTAACATGCAATTTTTTAAAATTTAAATCATCTAAAAAAATGAGAAAACTTCTTTTACTTGTTCCGATTTTTTTCATAGCGGCATTTCTGTTTATGGGGCAGAAGTCAAAAGACCGTCCGGAAAAATGGAATATAGATCCTCAGCAAACCGGCATTTACGATCCGGATATGACAGCTTCAGCACCGTTTCAGCAATCATATGACTATGTTGCCCCGAATACTGCAACAAGATACATAAGTGATCCAAACGGCATTTATGCCGTCAATCCCAATTTCAGGGTTTTACCGAGAACTAACAGCAATCAGAGTGAAGTAATAATTACCAGACATCCGATTAACCCGCTAATCATGTTCGGTTCATCAAATGCAGTTAACAATGTTGGTTCATTATTTATAAGTGAAGGTGTGTATGTAACTACTAACGGCGGATTAAACTGGTTTGGATCTGATACATTAAACGGTTCTTCGATAGGAAATCACGGCGGAGATCCGGGACCCACTATAGATAAGAACGGTACAATAATCATGACTCATCTTGGATATTCAACTTCCGGTATGTTTGCAAACTATTCCACAAACAATGGTGCTACATGGTCAGCTAATTATACAATTGCATCCGGATCACAGGACAAAAATTTTGCGGCAACTGATGATGCCCCATCGAGTCCTTATTACGGAAGGTCCTATGTTGTCTGGTCATTGTTTAATGTAAGCAGTCCTCCTATAGCAATCTCATACACAACTAACGGCGGGGTGAGCTGGTCTGCTGCAGCGCAGATCAATACTTCTGTAGCAGGGCACTATTCACAAGGTTGCGATATAAGAGTCGGACCAAACGGAGAAGTTTATGTTGTTTGGGCAGCTCCGAACACATCTGCAGCGAACGTCGAAGACTTTGCGGGATTTGCAAAGTCAACTAACGGAGGTGTATCCTGGACAGTTACAAATAATGCTTATGACATGAACGGTATCAGAGGAACTTTTCCTACCAAGTCAAACATCAGAGTAAACGGCTTTACAAGAATTGATGTTGACAGAAGCGGCGGTCTTAGAAACGGATGGATTTATGTCGTTGCATCTGAAAAAAATCTATCTCCCGCAGGATCTGATCCTGATGTTGTCTTACATAAATCCACAGACGGCGGAGTTACCTGGTCAGCGGGTGTTAGAGTTAATCAGGATGCATTAAACAACGGAAAGTTTCAGTGGTTTCCCGCAATAAGAGTTGATGAATATGGCGGTGTGAATATTGTATATTATGATGACAGAAATACTGCTTCAAACGCTGCCTCGGTGTTTATGTCAAGATCAGTTGACGGAGGTGTTACATGGACAGATACAGAGATCAGTGATCATACTTTTATACCTGCGCCGATTTCAGGGCTGGCAACAGGTTATCAGGGTGATTATATTGGAATTACATCAGGTAATAATAAAATATGGCCATTGTGGGCTGATAATTCTACCGGCATCTATCAGGCATGGACAACCTCATTAGACCTTGGACCAGGAATAACTCATACGCCATTACCAAATACTGAACAGATAGCAGGAAATTATGCAGTAAATTGTACAATTACACCTGCAGGATCTGGCATAAATCCAGCACTGACAAAATTATTATGGTCAAGAAATAATGCTTCAGTTACCGATTCTTTATTAATGACAAATTCCGGCGGTAATAACTGGACTGCGAATATACCGGCAAATGGTACATCCGCAACATACAGATACTATATAAAAACAACAGACAGTTTAAGCAGAACTTCAACTTCTCCGGGAGGTGCTCCGGCAAATTTAAATTTATTTATTGCACAAACAGACATCACTAAACCTGTTATAGTTCATGCTGCATTGCCAGATATACCTAAGCCGTCCTGGCCTTCAACAGTAACCGCAACAGTTACTGATAATTTTGGCTTGGATTCTTCATGGGTGGTTTGGTATAAAAATTCACCTGCAACGACAAAACAATTTAAACTTATCAATACTTCAGGAAACACTTTCACCGCTGCATTCAATTCATTAAATTCAGATGTAGTGATCGGCGACTTTATTTATTATAAAATATTTGCACAGGATAATTCAATAGCTCATAACAGAGACTCAACTTCATTATATGCCTTTAAAATCAGTGATCAGGTATTATGTGAAGATTTTACTTCAGCTACGTTTGCTCCGACAGGGTGGAATATAGAATTCACCGGAACAAACTACTGGACAAGAAACACTGTAAGCGGTTACGGTACCGGATCCGGATCGGCAAAATTTGACTTCTGGACTGCGAGCACCGGAACTACTCAATCACTTGTAACACTTGATTTCGCAAACTCAGTCAGCGGTGATTCATTAAAATATGATTATGCTTATGCTCCTTATAATACAGGAACCGATTCACTCGAAATACAGACTTCCACAAATGCAGGGACAACATACACCAGTCTTGTAAGATTATATGGTAATGCCACTTCAGGCATCGGAGGAAACTCTTTAAACACTACTGGCACCAGCACAGCTCTGTTTTCTCCGACCTCGTCACAGTGGCAGACTAAGAGGATTGCATTACCAGCGGGAACAAATAAAATTAAATTCAGAGCCCGAAGCGGGTTTGGAAATAATCTGTATCTTGATAACATATGTAAGACAACGAGTTTAGTTACAGCTGTTCCTTCAACGATCACATTCGCTGCACAGGGATACTTTGATGAGATCAATACAAAATTAAATATCAGAGACTCAGCGACGTTTTATCTTAGAAATGCAGTAGCTCCATACTCAATTGTTGACTCAGGAAAATCCGTAGTTGATTCAATTACAGCATCCGGAACAGTTACATTTGCCAATGCTCCGTCAGGAACATATTTTGTTGTAGTAAAAGGAGGAAATATTTTGGAAACCTGGAGCAGATCAGGCGGAGAGATTTATACAAGAGGAACGCCATTCACTTTTAATTTTACAGATGCAGCAAATAAAGCATTCGGCAATAATCTTATCTTAAAAGGCTCGCGCTATTGTATTTACAGCGGGGAAGTGATAAAGAATAATGTTATTGATCTAAACGACATAATACAGATCAATAATGCAGCGAGTTCGTTTACAACCGGATTTAATGTGAACGATCTGACAGGTGACAGGGTGGTAGATCTTGCCGATGTTGTTATTGTGTTCAACAATTCTTCAAACTTTGTTACAAGGAAATCGCCATTAGATTCAGAACCTCTTCCAAATATTAAGGATTATCAGATCACATATGATAAAAAAGTCAGAGAGATAAATGAGAATTTGTTAAAGGAAGAGGCAGCTCCTGAAATGAGAACAGATATTAAAGATGAAAAGAAGATTCTGAAAAAATAAATAGTTTGTAACATTCTTTTTAAAAAGGGACTGGTTGTATTTCAATCAGTCCTTTTTCTTTAGTTAACTTTATTTATTAGTTCAGATTATATATTTTCGCAGAGCATCATTGTATTATAAATTTGCAATTTATTGCTCTACAATTCTGATTTAGCATTAATCCATTAAAAGGCGGAATCAATAATTGAATTTTAAAGGGGGACTGGATAATGATTTATCCGTTTCTTCTTTTTAAAATTACAAGATTTTTTATTTTTTACAAAATAAAAGAAAAACGGCATTACTGTAAATTTAAAATAAGAATGTTTGTTATTCAACCAAATACTAAATAAACATCCAACAATAACCTAAAACAAAAAATGAAAAAATTTACAAAACTCTCATTAATTGCATTCTGTATTTTCTCTTTTTCTCTTCTTAGTTTAAACATAAGAATAGACGGAATAGCAATTAAACAGCAACAACTTTTCGCGCAGGCTAATTATGTGTGGTCAGATATTCCCCAGGTAAGCAGCAAGAGCTCTGACCTGAAAAGAACAATGCCTTTGAAATACAGAAGCTTAAATTTAAATTTAAACTCATTAAGGAACATTCTTCAATCAGCTCCATTTGAATTCACGGACAGAGCGGTAAGTTCTCCTCTCTTCATTGAACTGCCAAAACCGGACGGAAGCATGTCTAAATTCTATGTAACTGAATATTCAATGATGGAGCCGGGTCTTGCTGCTCAGTTTCCGGAAATAAAAACGTATAATGTAAAAGGTATTGATGATCCGTATGCCGTTGGAAAAATAGACGTAACTGCGTTTGGATTTCACGGAATGATACTTACACCTAACGGAGATTATTTCATTGATCCTGTAAGTATTAATAATGGAAATACGGAGGACTATTTAAGTTATTTTAAATCAGATTATAAAGACAATCAGTCATTTGAATGTTTGGTAAATGAAGCAACTGAAAATTCTGATCTGTTTAACAGCTATCAGTCTGATCTCACAGGTCAGCAGTTAAGGACTTACAGACTTGCATGCGCAGCTACAGGGGAATACACTGCTGTATTTGGAGGAACTGTAAATCTCGGACAGGCTGCAATAGTAGTTGCAATCAATAGAGTTAATGGTGTTTACGAAAGAGATTTTTCAGTAAGAATGACTCTTATAGCAAATAACAATTTGCTAGTGTATACGAACTCTGCTACTGATCCTTATACAAACAACAACGGATCTACAATGCTCGGTCAAAATCAATCAAATATTACAACAGTGATAGGAACAGCAAATTTTGATTTCGGGCACGTCTTCAGTACTGGTGGCGGCGGAGTCGCAGGTTTAGGAGTAATATGTTCATCAACAAATAAAGCCCGCGGAGTTACCGGTTTGCCAAATCCTGTCGGAGATCCGTTTTACATAGATTATGTAGCTCATGAGATGGGACATCAGTTTGGCGCAAATCATACTTTCAATAGTGTGACATCATCCTGCGGCGGCGGAAACAGAAGTTCAGCAAATGCCTACGAACCCGGAAGCGGAACTACCATCATGGCTTATGCAGGAATCTGCGGCGCGGATGATCTTCAGCCAAACAGTGATGATCATTTTCATGCAAACAGCGTTAGCGCCATTATAGCTTATACTCAGACAGGAGGCGGCAACTCTTGTCCTGTTACAACCAATACAGGAAATACTCCGCCGACAGTTAGTGTGCCTGCCGGAGGTTTTACTATACCTATAAATACGCCATTTGAATTAACGGGCTCTGCAACTGATACGGAAAATCCAAATTCACTTACTTATTGCTGGGAAGAATATGATCTCGGACCTTCAGGTTCGCCGAATTCACCTTCGGGAAATGCTCCGATTTTCAGATCATTCAGCCCGGTCATTTCTCCTTCAAGGACTTTTCCAAAGACAAGTGATCTTCTGAATAATACTCAAACCATCGGTGAAATTTTACCGTCATATACACGAAATTTAAGTTTCAGATTGACTGTAAGAGATAATAATGCAGGCGGCGGCGGAATAAACTACAATTCAATTTCATTTAGCGTAAGCTCCGTGGCAGGTCCTTTTTTAGTAACTCAGCCGAATACAAATGTTAACTGGAATTCAGGTTCTCAGACAGTCTCATGGAATGTCGCAAATACAAATTCAGCTCCGGTTAATTGCACTAACGTGAACATTAAATTATCAACTGACGGCGGTTATACTTTTCCAATTACTTTAATATCAGGTACAGTCAATGACGGCTCGGAGACTGTTAACATTCCGGGTATAAGTACAACAACAGCCCGAATAAAAGTGGAGTCAGCCGGAAATGTTTTCTTTGATATTTCAAATACAAATTTCAGTATTACAGCAGTATCAGCTCCTTCCGAATTTACAGTAATACCGGAAGGGTTTTACAATATCGAAACAGGCAAACTAAATATCAGAGATACTGTAAGTATTTATTTACGCAATACAATATCTCCGTTTTCTTTAGTTGATTCGGGTAAAGTAGTTATAGATTCTGTAAATTTTATGGGTTCTGTTATTTTTTCAAATGCTCCGACCGGCACTTATTATGTGATAGTTAAAAACAGAACGACACTTGAAACATGGAGTAAATCCGGAGGAGAAAGTTATACTCAGGGATCTCCGTTCAGCTATGATTTTACTACTGCTGTTACTCAGGCTTATGAAGATAATATGGTGCTGATCAATGGAAAATCATGCGTGTATAGCGGAGACATTGCGAAAAATAATATTATTGAACTTTCTGATATAATTAAAGCAATCAATAAAGCTCAGGTGTTCGGAAACGGTTTTGTACCAGAAGATATAACAGGAGACGGAGTTGTTGAACTTACAGATGTAATCATAGTTTATAATAACTCATCTAATTTCGTATACAGAAAAACCCCTCCCGGAGCTCCATAGGAAATATATTGTTCGTGGAAATTATTATTTCCGGATTATAGGACTGATTGAATATTCAATCAGTCCTATTTTTATAAAAGCATATTTATTTTCATCATTATGTTTAAATCCGAATTCCAATTCTTCGTTATATATTCCAAAAAAAACTTAAATTACTTTCTTATAATCTTACTAATGTAAGCGGTTAACCGCTTTTTCTTCATTTACACATAAATATTCTGGACGGCTGAATTAAAATATTTTATACAAAATTTTAAAATTTTTTAAAAACATATAAGTTTTAATTATAAAAAAAGATTCCTATTTTGCAATAAGGCAGAAATCAACCCCAAAGATTGATCTCTAGTTTTAAAATTTTATATTAAAATACCGATATACACAATAATATCATTTGGATATTATATTGTATAAGATAATTTAAATAAATTATTTTATGCCGCTTTATATAATATCATAATTCAGATTTTTTTGTGTGCAAAAGTTTTTGAAGATCTTTTTTAAAGTTAAAAAGATTAACTAAGAATAATATGGAGAAACTGAAATACTTTTTAGTTGCAGTTGTTTTCTTATATAACATAAATATTACCGCTGCAGACCCTACTTTTGATCTCAGATTAACAAACAGAAATTATATATCTTCTAATGAAGGATATTTTGATGTTGTAATAAAACATACTAATCCGGCACAGTCTGATTTTAAATATGCAGGAGGGGAGTATGTGATTATTCTTAATTCTGATTTTCAGACCGAACATTTAAATTATATATATTCAATAGATACGGCTACTTACGGTAGAGAAAGAATTCCGCTGAAATATATCGGCAGTCTGATGAAAAATTTAGATACTCTGAAGTTAACTCAGGGAGATACTATTCAGACCGGAAATGAACCTGTGATCTCAACTGCATCCGGTACACTGGTTGCCCGGATCAGATTTTTTAATCCGGATCTTTACTCGAATACTTGTCTGATGGAAGAGCAGTTTGAATGGAAAAAATATCCTCCGGGAGTATCTACTAAGATATATTTCAGAAACAGCGGTGTGACAAATCTTATCAATAACAGCTTTTCATCATTCAGCACGTATGATCTTTGTGTAAGTTCATTCTGCTGTCTTGAAGCTCCTCTCCATCCGCCGGTCAGAACTTCTCCGGAAAACAATTCAGAAAATTTATCTGCACCTGTAACGCTTCAGTGGCAAAGAGGTTTCCCGGTAAATTATTCCGCGCGGTTACAGGTTGCAGCTGATTCAGCTTTCAGCGATATAGTTTTAGACAGTTCATTTTCATTACCCAATGGTAATGAGAATGTGTCTGTAATTCTTTCTTCTGTTACCCATCCGGGAGAATATTACTGGAGGGTAAAGCAGGGAGGCATTCCTCCGCAGGGAGCTTATAATGAAGCCTGGAAATTCACGATCATTCCGGGACCGGTCACTCTTGTTTTAACTGTCATACCGGAAGGACTTTACAGATTCAATCAATTTGATTATGAATATAAAGCATATTTAAGAAATGTAGATGCGCCGTTCGAACTCGTGGATTCCTGCAATGTTTCCTCTTCGGATTCTTTATATAAGAATACTTTGAATTTCGTAAATGCATTGCCGGGCAGATATTATATAGTTGTTGAAACGCCGGGTTGCGTTGAGACATGGAGCAAAGAAGGAGGTGAGCTGCTTTCCGGTGGAGTTGTAAATGAATATGATTTTTCACTTGATGATTCGCAGGCATTTTATGAAAATCTTATCTTTGTCATAAATAAGTACTGTATGTACAGCGGCGATGTAAATCAGGATCAGATAATAGATCTTGTGGACATAATATCGGTTTATTATAATTCCAACAGTTTTAAAACCGCCGATATCAATACTGATCTGACCGGAGATAATCTGACTGATCTCAGCGATATCTTGATAACGGAGAATAACTCGAAAAAATTTGTTAAGACCCGTACTCCTAATTTGCCGAAAACAAATATTGTGAATTTGTTCTGAGGATGCCCTTACTATTAACAAATGACCGTTTCCTGTTAAAGGCAGGCGCTTCAATATTAAATGATGATGACTTATTAGTAAATACAGATGCTTTATTCTAAAATAAGAATGACTTATTCTTAAATGCAGATGGCTTACCTGTAAATGCGGATGACTTATTCTTAAATGCGGATGGCTTACCTG
>JAGPCH010000425.1 GCA_018058125.1 Ignavibacteria bacterium
CTGCTATAGCCAGTATCTGTTCGTCAGTAAGATTTCTGAAATGGGGATTAATGAAATAAGAATTTGAATGTGAAGCAATGATCGGGGAAGTAGTATTATCAATCACATCCCAGAATCCGTTTTCACTCAGATGAGAAACATCTATCAGCATTCCGGTATCATTCATTCTTTTTATAACTTGTATTCCGTAATCAGTTAGACCTCCGGCTTTGCCTTTTTCTACAGCGTCTCTTGCCGAGGATGAGATGAGATTGGAATTGTTCCAGGTAAGACCTATGTATCTGACTCCCAGATCAAAGAATGTATTTATATTATCAAGATCATTCCCGATTGCAGTGCCACCTTCTATTCCCATAAGCCCGCAGATCTTTTTTGCATCTGTGATCCTGATAATGTCAGCGTAATTTTTTGCAAACTCGAAGTCTGACGAATTTTCAGATTCCATGCTTTTCAGGGAGCTGATCTGACCTAGTACAAAGCTGTAAGAACTTCTGACCATATTCATCGGGATCCATATTGCAAAGACCTGAACGTCAACTCCGCCTTCAATAAACCGCAGAATATCTGATTGCGAATTCGGGTTACGTATGCCTAAGCTCACTCCTTTATCAAATACTTTCCAGATAAAATCATTATGCGTATCCACGAGAATGGCATCATAATGTATATCAAGATAATTTTTATTAGAGATCGAATCTTTTTTACTTTTTACTTTCTTTTCCAAAATATTTAAATCTTCTGAATTAATGTTATTTCCAAAACTTGTTTCAATAATCCTGCTTTCAGTTTTAGAGTTAGTTAAAGTTATTTCTTTTAAAAAAATCTCATTGTTGAAAAGTATTACAATTATAATTAATACTAATGAAAGATATATAATTAAATTTTTATTTTTCATGTTCAAATTCTCAATATAAAAAAATTCTTATCTTGGCAATTTACATACTCAATACTCAAGATCATCATCCATAAATGAAGACTTATCCGTATTTATAGCCACCAGCGCAAGCTCTGTCATACTCTCCGGAACAAAGAATTTTATAGGCCGCTTCAATGCAATCCGACCGATTGGCGTATTAAATGATTCCATAGACATTGCAATATTGTAATCACCTGTTACTCTGAATGGAATCTCCTCATCATTTAATTTTGCCTTCACAAGGTTTGCTTCCATCGGGTCATATGTCTCATATACTTCTATCATATTTATTTCTGATTAAAATTAAGCATTGGTGTCAGCTTCTGATCATAAGGGGCGATTACAAATGAGTTGTTTGGAGAGTTTACAAGCTCCTTAAGCGTCTCAATATATTTCCACTGGAGATATGAGTTACTGATAGTACTGTTAATAATTCTCTGAGCTTCCGCTACGCCCTCAGCTTCAATGGTCTTTCTTTCAGCTTCCTGTTTCTCTTTCTGAAGCACATATACCATTTGCTGTGCTCTTTGCTCGGCTGATATCTTTTCGTCAATAGCTTCCCTGACCTTCAACGGCAATTCAACATTTCTTAAAAGAACTTTTTCCAGTATAAGTCCTCTTCCGACAAATGACCCTTCAAGTTTTGCCGCTACTTCATTCACATAATCATCTCTCTTCGATGAGTATATATCGTTAGCTGCAAAATTAACGGCAACATCCCTGATGGCTGTTCTGATCGCCGGTAAAACTATCTTGGATTCATAATCAACACCAATATTCCTTATGATATTCGGAGCATCATCTGCGCTTAAACGATACCAGACTGTTACATCAAGTAACAGCGTTAGTCCGTCAGCTGACAATGTCTGTATCGGATCGCTCTTATTACTTCTTACTTCATTAATATCTTTGTCGTTTGAGCCGCTCATTGTGTATGCCTGAGTCTTGATGTCAAGGACTTCGACTTCGACAAGAGGGTTTACATAATTCAGTCCGCTCCTTAATACCCTGTCCTGCACATTTCCAAATAAAACCTGAACACCTACTTCTCCCGGTCCTATCTGCTTTATAAATGAAAATAACGCTGCAACCAGAATACCTACTCCTGCTGCGATACGAACATTATTTAAGATCTTTTGTAAAGATAAATTGTGCTGGGTCTGACCTTTAATAATTGATAAAACAATTATTACCAGGATCAAAAAAACTATAAATGATATCATGATTTATTCCTTTCGTTAATGCGATTTAAACTTATTAAATACTAAATTTTTCCCGGTTCCGGTTTGCAGCCGACACAGCAGTTTTGAGATCATCCCCTAAAACCGTTATGTGTCCCATTTTTCTTCCCTTCCGTGTTTCATTTTTTCCGTAAATATGAACATAACTGTTTTGATCTTTTAAAACTTCATTAAAACCTTTCGTTTCAGCTTTACCATCCCGCTCTCCCAGTATGTTTATCATGACTGCATTTTCAGATTTTAAGGATGTATCGCCCAGCGGCAAGTCAAGTATTGCTCTGATATGATTTTCAAACTGAGATGTATGACTTCCTTCTATAGTGTAATGTCCCGAATTATGAACTCTCGGAGCAAGTTCGTTTACCAGTATTTCATCTCCGGTTAAAAACATTTCAATTCCCATTACTCCGGTGTAATTGGTTTTAGTTATTATCTTTTCTGCTATGTCCTTTACCCGATCTGTAATATTATTAAATGATTTCTTTGAAGCAATCACCAATTTGCATACATGATTTTTTTGTATGGTCTCTACCACAGGGTAGATTTTTATCTCACCTGATTTGCTTCTTACTGCCTGTGTTGC
>JAGPCH010000426.1 GCA_018058125.1 Ignavibacteria bacterium
ACACAAACCAAAGCTTGCATCAGTAATAATTATTGTAGGCATTATCATAATTTTAATTATTCCAAGAGGATTAATTATTAATGAATTAGTGGACGAAGTAAAAGTATTGAAGATAAGTTATGATAACGGAGAATTTAAAGTACCTCCGCCGTCAGAAAGTGTCAGGGAATGGCCGCTGATCGGGGATAAATTTTTTACACTTTGGAAAGGCGCTTTTGAAAACATGGAAGGTCTTATTATGAAATACAAAGAGCAGTTGCTTGGACTCGGAAGTTATCTTGTAAATGGTATATTGGGAGCAATGAAGGGACTTGTACAGATATTAATATCACTCGTCATAGCCGGTGTAATATTATCTACCGGAGGTATTTATAATAACATGCTTAAATTTTTCAGAAAGATTGGCGGTAAATTTGGTGATGAGATTGCGGAAATAACAATGAAAACTGTAAGCAGTGTTGTAAAAGGTGTAATAGGTGAAGCGCTTGTCATTGCACTGCTCAATGGAATAGTTTTCCTGTTAGCCGGAGTTCCGTACGCCGGGATTTGGGCTTTGTTTGTTTTTATACTTGCAGTACTTCAATTACCTGTTTTTATAATAACTGTCCCGGTCATTTTATACTTGTTCGGAATCAAAGAAACCGGACCGGCTGTGTTCTGGACCGTACTTTTGTTGTTAGTCAGTTTTTCAGATAATTTTCTTACTCCGCTGATGCTGGGCAAGAATGCTCCGGTTCCTATGGCTGTGATTTTCATCGGAGTGATCGGGGGATGCATTTTATCGGGATTTATCGGAATATTTACAGGTGCAATTGTAATATCAGTAGGTTATACTTTGCTTATTAAATGGCTGAATACCGGAAGCGCAGGACTAGAGAATAAAGCTGCATGACAACATGAATTCATTTTCATAAATTTTATATAAATCTTAAATTAACATTTTAATTTTAAAATCATTTTTATTTAATAAACGGTTTGAACATTAAACTGATTGAAAATATTTCTGTAAAGCTTTTATTGGACAGCATGCCCGGAATGATATATATGTTTGACAGGAAAGGTTTTCTTGTTGCATGGAATAAAAAAGTAGAAGAAGTTTATGAATATTCTTCTGATGAACTTGAAGGTATGCACATACTGGATTTTATAGACTCCACCGACCGCAGTAATGTAGAAGAAAAAGTTAACAATGTTTTCGAATCAGGATATGATATGGTTGAGAATTTAGCTTTAACCAAATCAGGAAAGCAAATCCCATATATAGGATCGGGTAAAAAGATCAGAATTGACGGTGAAGATTACATGGTCGGCTTCAGTACTGATATCAGCGAGCTCTACGCTGCCCGGCAAAAAATTATCGAGCTCAATGAAATTCTTGAAGCGGAAAATGTTTACTTAAAAGATCAGCTTAAACAAAGCGGATCAAGATTCGAGATAATTGGTGACAGCGATGCTGTTAAATATGCATTATTCAGGGTCGAGCAGGTCGCGCCGACAGATGCTTCTGTTTTGATCCAGGGAGAGACAGGTACAGGGAAAGAACTAATAGCAAGAGCGATTCATAAGGAAAGTAAAAGAAGTGACTCCCCTTTTGTAAAAGTAAACTGCGCATCCATTCCTGAACATCTGATAGAAAGTGAATTATTCGGACACGAAAAAGGAGCCTTTACAGGTGCTATTCAAAAAAGGATCGGAAGATTTGAAATGGCAAACGGAGGTACAATTTTTCTTGATGAGATCGGAGAATTACCTTTAACTCTTCAGCCAAAACTTCTTCATGTATTGCAGCAGGGTGAGTTTGAAAGAATTGGCAGTTCAAAAACTATAAAAACGGATGCCAGAGTTATCTCCGCAACTAACAAAGTTTTAGAAGAAGAGATCACTAAAGGTTTATTCAGAAGCGATCTGTATTACAGATTAAATGTTTATCCCATCACGCTTGCGCCATTGAGAGAAAGAAATGATGATATAATTAAGCTTGCGGAATATTACATAAAGCATTACTCTGAAAAGTTCAATAAACCTATAAAAGCAATTTCAAAGATCTCATTAAAAAAGCTATTGGATTATTCCTGGCCAGGTAATGTACGGGAACTGGGAAATGTTATTGAAAGATCCATAATCACATCCAATAGTAAAATTCTGAATATCTCTGATCTTACAAATGTTGTTACTGTTAATAATGATAACCTGTCACTTGAAGATATTGAGAAACATTATATATTAAGTGTAATGGAAAAAACAAGCTGGAAGATATTCGGTGAAAACGGAGCTGCTTCTGTACTTAAGATCAATCCGGAAACACTGCGTTCCAAGATCAGAAAACTTGGAATCAGAAGAATTAATATCTGAATGAAATGAGTTTTATTAAACTATCATAGTTAAATAAAACTATGTTTTATCCCTCACCTTTACTGTATTCCCCAATAATATTCCATAACTCCATATTTTAAAGTTGGCATGCTAAATGATCATGTTGTAATATAACATTAATATTACTTCGAATAATTTATGCAATTTTTAAAATCTTAAGCTTATGCAAGCGATTACAATTTATGCAGTTCTGAATAACAATAAAAAATCCGAATTTTTTCAGGTTATGGAATCATTGAAAACTTTGGTAAGTAATTATTGTCAGGATCTTGATGTAAAAGTTAATCAGGACAACAGCCTGATAATCAGAATTCTCTTTAACAATAAGAAAGATCTTGAAATGAATTTTG
>JAGPCH010000427.1 GCA_018058125.1 Ignavibacteria bacterium
GTGGATGTCAGCTCCACTTCCTTTTTACTCAGTCTTACTGATCTGTTGGATTCATTAATTGTCAGATCTTTGAAGTTTATCTTTGTGTCAGTATTTAAATTACCATCAGCCCTTCTGAATACAGACTGTATCCTCGCTACAAGCTCCCTCGGTTCAAAAGGTTTAGAAAGATAATCATCTGCTCCGAGTTCGAGTCCGACTATCTTGTCAGTAGTCTCACCTCTAGCCGTCAGCATTATCACCGGGATCGGATTAGTTTTTCTTAATTCTTTAAGCGTTTCGAATCCGTCCATTTCCGGAAGCATGAAATCGAGGATCATCAGGTCATATGAGTTGTTTTTCAAATGGGCAAGAGCATCGAGAGGATTGTCGAAAGATACAACTGTGTAGTTATATTTTTTCAGATAATCTTTTAAAAGGTCGGTAAGTTTATTGTCGTCGTCAATTACTATAATGTTTTTCATTGAATTTATTTGGTTAAAACAAACAAGGGGCTGTTAACCCCTTGAGCAATTTAACAAATTTAATTTTAGTTTTCTTTGTAATTCTTCCATTTCGAACCATCCGAATCATCCCGTCCGTTTGGTCCTTTGTGCATTCCGTGACCAAATTTTCCTTTCATGTCCTTCATAATATCAACAGCTTTCTGTCTCTGCTGCGGAGTCAGGATGTTATGGAATTCGATCATTTTATCCATCATGAAGTCTTTATTTTCTTTCATGTCCTGCATACGTTTCTGATCAAGCTCCATTAGTTTGTTTTTATCCATATTATCTTTGGTGAACTCCGATGCAAAATCTTCCATCATAGACTGATGTTCGTCCTTATTTGATTCCATTTTTGAATGTATCTCATCTCTGATCTTTTCAACCTGAGCTTTTTGAGATTCGTTAAGATCAAGCTTTTCGACTATCATTACCATCATAAATCCGCCCGGACCGTCAGCAAATTTTTTCTTTGCCATGACAATGCCGAATGTAGCGGTTATTAAAAACGCTGCAATGATTACGGGAATGATGAATTTTAATTTGAAGAATTTGTATAATTTACCGGAAGGTTTTGTAATTGGCGTTTGTTCATTTAAATTGGTGTCCATTTTTAATCTCCTTAAGATTTTGTTTTAAAAGTTAAACAAATATACGGAGAGTTCTTTGCTGAGATGTAAATGGATTGTAAATGTTTGTAAACAGACACTTAAATGTCATTCACTCTTATTTACATATAGTCTGTTAACAATTAATTTTATATGCCTCGAAGACTCTAAGTCTCAAAGAAATATGTTTTCTTCGTTTTTAACTTTGAGTCTTAGAGACTTCGAGGTAATATCGTAGTTTCGGAAAGTCTTCTCTTGGTGGTGATGAAAAAGTACTGAACTTACTTCAAAAGCATCATACGCTTTGTATCAATAAATCTCTCTCCGGAATTATCAGGCGTGACCTCGATCTTATAAAAGTAAACTCCCGATGACGAGAACTTTCCCATAAAGTCAACTTCATATTCACCGGCGCTGTACTTGCCGTCTGCGAGCTTTTGTATCTCAACTCCTCTTACATCATAAGCGGTGAGTTTTATATAAGAGCTTTTCTTCAGACTGAACGGGATCACTGTTCTTGGGTTGAATGGATTTGGATAGTTCTGTTTTAATGCAAAATCTTTTGGAATGTTTGTGTTAGTCTGGATAATGCCGGTGTAGAAAGTTGTGTCACCGCCGATTGTAGTATGAACTCCTGATTCTTCAGGGACATACATCCATCCATTTGATTTATTTATAAATCTGCAAAACCAGTATTGTGATAAGTGAATAGAAGTATCAGGAATTTGATAAGCCCAGTTTGCTCCTCCGTTAGTGGTTCTGTACAACATACCTCTATAACTATTTCCGTATCGCATTACTCCTCCTGTACCCCAGATTGTATCCTTATTTATATTTGAAAAAGATAGCATGTTTGTTACAAATATATTTCCTCCAGATGGTAACGATTGATTAATCCAGGTTTCCCCTCCATCTGTAGTTTTATTCATATATCCCTTTGCTTTCCATCCTACCAAACTATCGATAAAAAACATTTCATAAAATCCGTTTCCGGAAGTTGGCAACCAGTTAATTCCTGAATTTGTTGTCTTTAAAAATACCGAAGTTATATCACTCCCCACAAATCCAATTCTATTATTGAAAAAATATAAATTATCAAAACTATTTCCCTGAAATTGATTTGTCCAGTTTAGTCCTGCATTTGTTGTTCTGTAAATATAATCCAATCCAAAGTTTTCAAGTGTAATCCACATTGTATCATAACTGAGAGGAAACATATCAAATATCCCAAAATAATCAGGAGGTAGAGGTATATTCTCCCAACTCAAACCTGCATTTGTTGTCCGGGAAATAGATTCTATGTTAGACGCATAACCTGTGTCATGATTGAGGAAAATTATCCTTCTGAAACTATAAACTTTGCTTAGGATTACATTCCAATTATTACCGGCGTCAGTTGTTTTCAAAACATAGTTTGTATCAGGAGCACCGGTGTTTTCCCCAGTCACTGCATATCCTGTCAGACTATCAAGAAAAGTAATATCAGCGATTGGTTTATTATTTAGAAAAGGCATAAACTGCTGAGTCCATCCGCCGCCGCCATTATCTGAGAAGTTAAATGCAATAATAAAAAGCAGAATACTTAAATAAAATATTCCGGTAGTTAGTTTTTTATGGAAGGAGG
>JAGPCH010000428.1 GCA_018058125.1 Ignavibacteria bacterium
CTTAATGCATGGTTCTTCAAATACCGATGTTTAAAAATTTTTGAAAAACAGGAGACTATAAATCAGATTATTTTTATTCAAAAAAGTAACCCTCAACAAAAAATGTCATTCCCGTATGCTTTTGGCGGGAATCCATTCAGCTAACACAGGATAATGTAAGTTATTTTCGTCAGGTCACAATTTCAGCTATTCATGGTATCTTAGTTAAATACTTTAAATTAATATTGATTTACGAATTCATTATCTATACTTTTTTGTAAAATAACATCGTTATGGAAACAGTAAAACTATCTCCTGAATATCAGGTAACAATTCCTAAAGTAATAAGAAAGAGAATGAAATTGTTACCGGGACAAATTTTGCAGATCATTGATACCGAAGACAGAATTGAATTCATTCTTGTTAAAGAGATAAAAGAATCAAGAGGATTTTTAAAAGGTCTGAATACTGAAATGTTAATAGAAAATGACAGAATGTGATTTCTCCGGAGTTTATCACACCTTTAAAAAATTGAATCATAAATTCTACCCTCTTTCACTCTGTAAAATATTCGGGCGAAATACTCTTAAGAGTCTACAAAAAATAGAACAATTATTTAATGACATATAATAGATCAGGAACGGGCAGATATTTTCTCACTGAAGTAAGGTTGATATGTCCAAATTGATGGCTCAGATAAAAGAATAATTTTCGGCTATATAGCCCGAAAAGATTATCTATTTGATTTAAAAAGTCTATCTGTGTATAATCTTAAAGATATTGCATTGTACTCTATGGAACGTTTTAAAGACTAGATCAATTTCAACTAACTTGTTCATAAAAACAATAATAGAGTTTCTTAAAAATAATCAAAGAAGATAACATTATGTCAGCTCCTCACGACGTTACTGGTGAAATTACACCCATAATTAATTCAATTGTTTTAATTAGCCTTCCATCAGTTACACATTGTTTTGACAGTAATCAAAGATACATAATATTAGACTTTGAAGCATCTGTAACATTTGGAGTTTTAAATGTTACTGCACCTTTAAATGATTTTATAGCTCCTCCGGGATATTATATGCTTTTTCTTTTACAGGATAAATCGCAAAGTAATTCAGGAGAAAAAAGAATCCCATCAGAGGCAAAAATAATTAAGCTTGAGCTTGCATGATAAAGTTAAAAAATATATTATCATTAATAATATTCTTTTTTTTCTACTTAACTTCTTCATATTCTCAGGTTTCCATTGAATGGGTAGCCCGGTATGATGGAGGATTTGGAGATGATGCAGGCTTAGCAATTGCTGTAGATGATTCGGGATATGTTTATGTAACGGGTAATTCACATGGAACACAAACACGTCGGGATTTAGTAGTTTTAAAATACTCCAAATCAGGAGTAAATCAATGGACACGAAGAGTTGCAGATACGGTTAATAATAACTTCAGATCAGGGTTTGCAATTAAATTGGATGAGATGAATAATATCATAATAGGAGGTATAGGTGTATATAAATATGACAGGATTGGAAATCTCTTATGGAGTAATCTGGATGCAAGGTTTGAAGCAATAGTCTTAGATAATACTGGAAATATATTTGCTACAGGAGGAGCCAGTACGCAATTCATAACTAAGAAATATCAGCCAAATGGAAATGTTCTCTGGACTCAAATATATCAAAATCTTAGTTCAAATGTTTCAAGAGATATTACGATTGATAAAAACGAAGATGTAATAATAACAGGACAATCCGCACAAACAATGAGTCTGTATGACTATATGACAATAAAGTATTCAAATTCCGGAAATTCTATATGGGAGCGGAGATATAATGGCGGTAATGAAGATGCTGCGTATGCAATTACCAGTGATGATTCAAATAATGTTTATGTCACAGGATGGAACAGAAATGCTACAACTGACATCCTCACAATAAAATACTCCTCCGAAGGTGATACAATATGGAAAGCAGTTTTTGACGGAGGAGGGTTTGATGTGGGATACGATATAGAAGTTGACTCGCTTGGAAATGTATATGTAGCCGGTGTAACAAATTCGGGATCTTATGTCACAATTAAATATGATATAAATGGAAATATACTTTGGTCCAGAGTTCAGCCGAGTCAGCTGATACCATACTTTCCAAAGTTAAAGCTTGATAAAAACAGGAATGTTTATATGTCATTTGTTTCTTTCAGACCTGGTTTATATTCTAATTATGCAGTAGTGAAGTATGATAATGATGGTGCGCAGCAATGGGTTGCTGAATATTACAACATCTCATTTAATCATATTTATGCACTTACAATTGATAAACAAGCAAACATATATGTTACTGGTGCAAGTGGTGGTGGACATGGCTATTCAATAGCAACGGTTAAGTTCATTCAAGACCCAACTTCAATAAATCCGGAATTAAGCATTCTTCCGTTAGAATACAAACTTGAACAGAATTATCCAAATCCTTTTAATCCAACAACGCAATTGGAATATGAAATTTCTCAAATCGGATTTGTATCTTTGAAGGTATATAACTCTTTAGGATCTGAAGTAGCTGTATTAGTAAATGAAAGAAAACCTTCCGGTAAATACAATGTGATGTTCGACGGAAGTAATCTATCGAGTGGAATTTACTTCTACAGACTTTCAGCGGGAGATTTTTCACAAACGAAAAGTATGATACTTGTAAAGTAAGTATTGTGTATCGTGAATTGTGTATTGAGTATTGATT
>JAGPCH010000034.1 GCA_018058125.1 Ignavibacteria bacterium
GCATATTGGATGTACCACCAATGTAATATGAAGTACTTTCGCCTGTTGCAGTATCTTTTTTAGAGACTCTGTATGGTAGATTCCTTGCATGAAAATCATTCCAGTGCAGGATAGTAATTTCTTTTATATTTTCGGATGAAATACCTGAAGGAGAGTCACTTTGCTGAGAATACAAAGCATTCGAAAAAAACATAACTGCACAGAATGCAATAAGAAGCTTTATACCGAATCGTAATTTAAAATTGAACATTGAATATTTATAATTTAAAATTGAACTAGTCGGGATGACTGGATTCGAACCAGCGACCTCCTCGTCCCGAACGAGGCGCGCTACCGAGCTGCGCCACATCCCGTAATTTGATTTTTTTTGAGTAACAAATATAAATATTATAAAAGTTGTTTGAAATGTGAATTTGATCTCCGCTTGTTTATAATTAATTATGTATAATTTTTTTATTCTATAAAAACAAAATTGTAATGAGTAACTTTGTCTGCATTATAGTTATATTTAATAATAATGAATCAATAAAAATTTTAATCTGATTAAAAATTAAAAGAAATATGAGCTTTGAGTTTTTAAGTCTTAGAGGTAATCCTTGAATCCAATTGTAAGAAACATTCTCGGAATACTGGTTTTACTTATTATAGTCCTTGTCACTGTAGGTCTCCTATTTAATAACCTGACAAAAAAATCATTCTATGAAGAATCGGGCGAGATAAGCGTAAAGGGCATTTCCAACAGAGTGAATCTGTATAAATCCGAATTGGGTGTATCACATATCTTTGCTGAGAACGAAGAAGATATGTATTTTTCGCTTGGCTATATTCATGCGCAGGACAGACTCTGGCAGATGGATCTCGGAAGAAGAGTTGCTGAAGGCAGATTGTCGGAAATACTCGGGAAGGAATTACTGGATTATGATATACTTTTCAGAACGATCGGTATTGACCGTACTGTATTGAAACAGTACGATAAACTTTCTTCAAAATCACGATCAGTACTTGAAGCATACAGCAGAGGTGTCAACAGTTTTATGGAAGAAAATTCCTCAAACCTTCCTCTTGAGTTTGATATTCTGGATTATAAACCGGATACTTGGAAGCCTGAGCATTCTCTCGAGCTTATAAAGCTCATGGGCTGGGAACTTAATCTTTCATGGTATACAGATCTCATGTTTGCTGAGATAGTTAAAAAATTCGGATACGAAAAAGCAAAAGACTTCTTTCCTGATTATCCTGAAGATGCTCCTTTTATTGTAAATAATGATCTACAGGGAAAACCTAAATCTGATTCATTAATTAAAAAACAGGAAAAAAATAATTCAACGGGCTACAATTTTTTTAACAATCCTACAGAGATAGAAAATTATTATTCATCTGTTTCCGATAAAGCTTATAATTTCTTTAAGCTTTCAAAAGACTTCAGAACTTATATGGGTACTGAGGGAATTCATGTAGGGAGCAACTCCTGGGTAATTTCGGGATCAAGATCAGAAAGCGGAAAGCCTTTACTGGCAAACGATCCCCATCTTGCTCTTCTTGCTCCTTCAAAATGGTATGAAGTCAGTTTGTATGATAATCAGAAAAAATACAGTGTGTGCGGATTTACCATACCCGGAGTTCCGGCCGTTGCAATCGGACATAATGATGTCATAAGCTGGGGACTGACTAATCTAATGTGTGACGATACCGATTTTTTCATACTGAAAAAAGATTCTGCCGATAATAATAAATATATTTACAAAAACAGATCCGAATTTCCGGACAGCTCGGTTCAGAATATCAGAATAAAAGATGTCGCCGATGAATATATATTTACTGTTTATTCTACTATAGTTGGTCCCGTAATTTCAAATCTTGAAAAAGTCGGATTCATGGGAAATCAGAAATTCCGAAATGACAACTCAAGTGAACTCCTGACTTTTAAGTGGACCGGATACGAATCCAGTGATGAACTCGAGGCATTTTACAATATCAATAATGCAAAAAACTGGGATGAATTTCAAAAAGCTCTGAAAACTTATTCAGCTCCCGCATTGAACTTTGTCTATGCCGATACATCAAACAATATTGGCTATCATGCTGCAGGGTTTATTCCTCTGAGAAATAACACAGGTGAAGTTAATCCGGGAATTCCGGTTAACGATCCGATAAATTTAAATGACTGGTCCGGATTTATTCCGTTTGAAGAACTTCCGAAATCATTCAATCCTCAGGAAGGCTATATAGTAACTGCAAATAATAAACCGCTGAAAAATTACAATCATTATATTTCCAACTTATACGAACCTCCATACAGAGCAGCCCGGATAGAAGAGATGATAAATTCAAATCCTGTGATGACTGAAAATGAAATGAAGATCATTCAGCGCGATGTTCACAGTCTTCAGGCTAAAGAGTTTTGCGGTTATCTTTTCCTGTCTTTTGGTGATTCTTCCAATCTGACTGAAGACATAAAGGCTTATCTCGATCTTCTGAAAAACTGGGATTATGAATTCAAGACTAACAGCATTCCGGCAACCTTATTTGCGCAGTATGAAATTGAATTATATAAAAATCTTTATAAAGAACAGCTCGGTGACGAATTATTTGATAATTATATTTTCACAAAAAATATTCCCGTAAGAAATACGGCAAAACTTCTTAAACTCAATTCATGCTTTCTGTTTGAAAATGATTTTGCAAAAGTTCAGCTTATCAGAAAAAGTTTCTATGATGCTATTTCAGCACTGATTCAAAATCACGGTCAGGATGTTAACAACTGGCAATGGGGAAATTTTCATACTATAAATATGGAACATCCGCTCGGTGTAGTTCCGGCGCTGAATGCAATGCTGAATATCGGTCCGTTCAGGATCGGCGGCAGCGGCACTACCGTTAATAATCTCGAATATAGTTTCAGCAAGGCACTGACTACCGGTGAGTTCAAAGCGTATCTCGGACCTTCTATGAGAATGATAACTGACCTGTCTGATGTTAAGACTTATCTATCGATAATCCCGACCGGTCAGTCCGGACAACCGCTTCACAGAAATTATAATGATCAGGCAAGACTCTGGCTTAATGGCGATTATAAAGAAGTCTCCACTGATTTTGAACTTCTGTCCAAAGAGAATCTTAAACTTCTCGTAATGATGCCTTCGCCTTAATTAATTTTAATGATATCTAAAGCTAAAAAATACGAACTGTACAAACCCAAAAAATTTCTCGGGCAGAATTTTCTCGTCGATGAAAATATTGCTAAAAAAATAGTCCGCTCTCTCGATATTTCTGAATATGATACCATTGTAGAGATCGGACCCGGTCAGCAGGCGCTTACGAAACATTTAGCCGGAATGACAAATAATTTTTATGCTGTCGAACTCGATAAATCCATTTATGAAAAATTGCAAACAGAGTATGACGGGAAAATAAATCTTATTCACAAAGACTTTCTCAAAACAGATCTTCTGAATGACTTCGGATCCGAAGTAGTATCCGGAAAGAAAATAAAGATCATCGGAAACATTCCTTATAATATTACAACCGAAATTTTATTCAAACTTTTTGCACAATCTGAACTGATCGAATCGGCAGTACTTATGATGCAAAAAGAAGTTGCGAAGCGTCTGGTTTCAGAACCAAACACCAAGGATTACGGAATACTTGCCGTACAGACTCAGTTTTATGCAAGATCGGAATTACTGTTTCATGTTCCGCCAACTGCCTTTTTTCCTAAGCCTAATGTGACATCTTCAGTTGTAAAATTCCATTTTGACAAAGACACTTCCGGTTTGAAAGATAAAATCCTGTTTAAAGAAATTGTGAGAGAAAGCTTCGGTCAAAGAAGAAAGACAATGAGAAATTCTCTGAAAAAATTTATGGAAAGATATGAGATAAATGAAAATGATGTTAAGGGATTTGATTTTACCCGAAGACCGGAAAATTTAAAGCCCGGTGAATTTGTAGAGCTGAGTAATGTTGTGAGTCAGTTTCTGTCAGAAAAAAACGAAACAAAAAACTGATCATTTATTTCCCTGATCTCTTCTTACTTCAAAAAAACTTTTCAGAATGTTTTTGCATTTCTCATCCAGTATGCCACCTGTTACAACAGGTCTGTGATTCAGATCCTTGTTGTTGGTAATATTCATTATACTTCCGCATGCGCCGCTCCTGATATCATATGCGCCAAAATATAGATTCTCTGCTTTTGAAAGTACTATAGCTCCCGCGCACATTGAGCATGGCTCCAGCGTGACATAGACCGAACAGCCCGCTAGCTGCTTTGACTGAAGATATGCTGCCGCTGAAGTGATTGCCAGTATTTCCGCATGCGCTGTCGGATCTTTAAGAGTCTCTACCTGATTATAAGCCTTTGCTATTATTGTATTCTGAAAAACTATTATGCATCCGACCGGGATCTCTCCCTTTTCATACGCAATTTCCGCTTCCTTAAAAGCATACCCCATGTACGTTTCATGTTGATTCTGAATCATGATATTGATTTAGTTATTTATATTCCATTTTTTAAAAGTCTCACTGAAATTATTGAATTTGTATCCTCTCTTTTTTAATTCCGGGATCTTTTCTTCATACTCTTTAAATTCATCCGCAGTAAAAAATATACTGTAATACATAACTTTTTTTCCGTTATTGTTTTCGTTTTTTATATTTTCAATGAGTGAGTTGATTTTATTTTCTCCCCAACTGAATTCTGAAAACATAGTATCTTCATAAACCTTTAAATTATTTTTTTTCAGTTCTTCCTTTACGTTTATAAAAAATTCAGCATTGCTCCCTCCATTATATAATATTACTCCGCTTGCATTAGCAAAACTGATAGAAGCTGAATTCACTTTTGATTTCCACTGACTTTCTTTCATATCGTCTCTGAAGTCTGCTATGACATCATTTTCATTTCCGGTATACAGCTTTATAAGATGATCGGTTTTCCGCTCCGTAATAAGCGACTGATATTCCGCCTTGTCATTTCTCAGAGGAAGAAAGACCGAAAATTGTCTGGTAGAATTCAGGATCTCTTCTGCTTCCTCAAGTTTAATTACTTCCAGACTGTCAATGACTATGCATACATCCGATGCGCTTCTGATGAGAGAATCCGTCTGATTGAATTTTAACATACCTGCGGGTTTACGTGAAGTATCATTTACATTGAATAAGATCATCTTCAGATCCCTGGATCTCGGATCTTCCGCTACTTCAGCTTTGATCTTTCTGTTTAGTAAAAATTTAGTGATTTCGAGATTTAATTCTATAATGGGAAGATCCCGGGAGACAAGAACTTCTTTTGAAATCAACAGATCCTTGTTCTGCTCAGTTATTTTTTTCAGATCTTTATCTTTCGGATTAATATTCCTGATCCATTCTTTCTTAATACCAAAAGTATATAACACAGAATCAATCTCTGAATTCAGCACCTCAGGCGTAAATGGAACTTCAGTCAAAACTTCTTTATCAGATGCGTGATGTTCACTATCAGTTGTAATATAAAAATAAATTAATAATACCGATATCAGACTAAGACTGATGATCAGTATTAATTTTAATTTATGATTTCTTTCTAATTGATTTTCTGAATGTCTGTTTTGCTTGGATTGTTTCAATTCTTTATAACTTCAATTAAATTTCGGCTGACTGAATTTCCATTGATACATATTTTATAATTTCCTCCGCATTAGTAATATCTCGTCTTCCCAAAACCGGAATCAGATCTTCTATATAATTATCTTTTCGCATCCCCGCAAGCACACAACTGACGCCTTTCACGGAATTTAAAAGCAATACTGATTTCTGTGAAAGAGTGAGAGAGCGGAATTTTTCATCAAGCTTTTTATTAATAAGTGAATTTATAAGATCACTTCTTTTCGCAGCCCGGAGTTTATAATATTTACTGACATAGTTTAAAAGTTTAAAGATGTCTTTTATATATCCGGCAAAATGGTCTTTCAGATTTTCATCCTTAATGTTTTCTTCAACTGTCTTAGTTATAAGATTTATCTTCTGAGCAAAGATCTGATTTACTGTATCATTAAAGTGTTCTATGCTGCCGAAAAACTTCCAGCTATCTTCGATCGTTTTACCAAAGTTCAGATTTTTTTTGAGATTCTCAATCGTTGATTCATCTATTTCAATCCCAACTAATTTATTATTAATAATCTCTTCTTCTAAAAGAGATAGATGTTTCATTTGTTGTATAAAATCTTTTTCCAAAAATGGTTCTGTGCTGAAATCCGAAAGTCTCACAAGACCTTTTGCAGTGATCGCATTCAAAGGTCTGTTGATAAGTACTTTCAGACCGGCTTCCGAGGCAAGCTCCAGTACTGTTTTCGTTTTATTAAACTGATTCTTAATTGTGACAGCGCCTGCTTCGGCAAGATTAAAAGGAAGCTGTATCACTTTGAAATTATTATTTTCGGAAATGGAAGCAGCGATCTTCAGAATCTCTTCAAGCGAAGTGAAGCTGTAATCATCCGCATATCCGGGGAAAGTATTTGATGAAATGCCGTAACTTTTGATCTTACCTTCCTCAACTTTTTTCTCAAGATGAACAAAAGCTTTCTTAATTCTTTCATAATAAATCTTCCGCGCTTCGCTCTTTTCCACAACGTCTTTCTTAGCGCAGTCGAGATAGTATTCAGGATTATGCAGGAGATAAACGTCAGCATATTCCGTACCAAGTCTCTCAAGCTGCCGGTTTATCTGATCATCCAAAAATTCAGGGCTGATACAATGCCAGAGCTTATCTTGTAATTCCACAGTATCACTGTAAAGTTTCCCTTCTTTCTTCAACTCGATGGCTCTTCGGTAATTTTGTCCCTGAATGTAACCGGCTTTTGTGACGAGAGTAATATCTTTTCTGCTGATAATGTTTTCATTTATCATATCCTTCAAAACTCTGCCGATCAGAATTTCACTTTCACCGTCTGCATAATTAGCTGAAGTGTCTATTAAATTTATTCCTTCCGATAATGCTTTTCGGAGTGAAGTATAATGCTGCTCAATCTTATTGCTGATTCTATAACTGCCAAAGCCTATGTTTGAAAAGGTCATAATTACTGTAAATTTTTTTTTGCAAATTACTGATATTAATTTCATCTATAAAGTCTAATGTGAGATAAAACTGATTAGTCAAATTAATTTGGATATATAAACAATGCAGACCAAAACATTTTCAATTGAGTAAGAAAGCTTTAACAATGAATTCTAATCTATGTTTTTGTTTGTTTAATTTCGAGCTGATGTTGGTGTTCCAAAAAGTTTGCATGAATAATTTCGAATTTGAGATCTATTTAAATGGCAACTTTTTGGTCACCAACAGCCAAGCTCTCTCCCGGGGAGCACTATCCGGATACCTAATCACTTAACAACTCCATATAATTTTTCCAAAAATCCGAACTCATATCGCAGAGTCCTGCAAGTAAAGGTCAATCAGTTGTAAAAATGCAGACAGGCAGTGATTCTGTGAGACGACAAAGATTTTCTCTGCTTGTTTGGGAACAGACCGAATAAAATATATTTCCAAAGCATGACTCAGATCATACTGTGTGAATAAACAAAACTGTAATTTTGTATAAGTAAACAACGGAAGAAATGATTATGAAGATAAAACAATCATCTCACATGAGCAGTAGTTCTCTGCTAAGGAGCAAGGTGAGCTTGTGATAGTTTAACGACTTCGGAATATTTAAACCCCAAATATTACTCCCCTGTGACTTTCAAAATTTAATGCGAAAGGGATAAAATAATATGGACACAAAACCAACAAAGATAAGGGAATAGGAATATAAATCTTATGTTTTAAACGGACCTTCCGAAGATCATGCGAATATATGTTTTTCTAATCCCGGAATTATTAAATTGTAACGAGCCTGCAGATGGCAGGTAAACTTAATTATATTTTTGTTTAAATGAAAAAGCTAAAATACATTGCAAAGTACATAATTATAGTTCTGTTACCTCTCTTTGTTGCTATTAGTTCATGCAATGATGAAGTGAATCTGCACATTTTTTTGGAGATTTATATTTTAATAATATTCGAAGGTTTGGATAACTCGAATATCTATTTTGGTGGATCGTAGTTCTCTATTTTAAAATTTAAAATACACTCTGAAGATGTACAAATATTTTTTAATAATGTTAGCCATGATTTCAGTTTTTAGTTGCAACAACAATCCAATAATAACGGTATCGCCTGTTATTGAAAATAGTTTTGACACTGTCTCAATATATAATTGGTCTTATTCATATTTGTCCTTTAATTTTAGTGGTCTTTATATAATAGATTCAACAAACATTTACTTAACCGGCAAACAAACATTGCGTTATGATGGGGAAAACTTTGATAAAGTAAATATTGATTTAGAGTACTATCAAAGCACATCAATCGGTGTAGTAAACCCTCACAGCATATACCTAGGTGGTTCAGTAACAACACCAGGAAATCTTAGCAAAGCTCAACTTGTCAAGTTGGAAAACAATATGTCAATAATATTTCCACCATTAGATGACTCAACAGGCACTATTAATGATATTGTTATAGAAAGTGATAATACAGTGTGGTTAAATGTTTCAGAAAAAAACTATGTCTATAAGCTTGAAAATGGAAGCTTTAGAAAATATGAGCTTGTTCCTAAAGTGAGAGATGGTAAGTTTTATATAGACGAGCATTCACAGCTATATTTATTCAAAATTATGTATGGCAATGATAATATTACGTATCTTTATAAATACAAATTCTTGAATGATAAGTTTGAAAAAATCGGAGTAGATAGTTCCTGCAATGATTGTTTTAATCTTGGAACTCTGTATAAAATAAATGACGAGATTCTAATGGGAACGAGAGATTTCATTTCTTTTTTTAACGGAAATTCATGGGAAAAAATTTGCAATACGGAAATTGGAGAAAGATACAAAGTACCACCTGACTTATTAGCGGGAATATCAAAAAATTATTTTTTTAATTTAACAACCTATTTTATGGCTCCGGAAGGAAGAGCTTTTATGATTTGGAATGAAAATAAATGGAGTTGGGAAAAAAATTTCAGAATTAATACACCACCTATACAAGGAGTTCCTATTGAAATGAAAGCTGATTCAAATAATGTGTACATAGTTGTTAACAACGGTCTAATGTTCTCAACTTTCATTAGAGGAAAAAAATTAATTAATTAAAATCTTAAAATATTTTTATTATGAAAAAAATACTATTAATTCTTATTGCATCACTTGTTACAAACAACATATATTCACAAATCTGGGATTGAGCCGTTGTTGGTGTTCCAAAAAAGTTTGATTGCTACATCTTAAAATAAAGAATACTTTTTCACCAAACTTTTTTGTTCACCAACAACACGCACA
>JAGPCH010000429.1 GCA_018058125.1 Ignavibacteria bacterium
CTGCTATTTTATTCATGTTTATGTCCTTTGAATTTAAATTTCTATTTTTTATTGTTTAAAATAATTGTGTTAAATTATTTCCAAAACCTATTACTTAATACCTATTACTTAATACCTAATACTTAATACCTAATACTTAATACCTAATACTTAATACCTAATACTTAATACCTAATACCTGATACTTAATACTTATAACCTTTCAACTATAATTGCACTCGCTTCACCTCCGCCGATACACAAAGTTGCTAAACCTCTTTTAGCATCCCGTGTTTTCATTGCGTGAAGAAGTGTAGTCAGAATCCTTGCGCCGCTTCCACCAATCGGATGACCGATTGCGACTGCACCGCCATGAACATTTACTTTCTCCGGATCAAGCTCTGCTATTTTATTCACCGCACATGCCTGCACGGAAAAAGCTTCATTAGCTTCAAACAGATCTATGTCTTCAACTTTAAGTCCCGACTTCTCCAGTACATTCTTGATAGCATACGCAGGAGCAGTTGTAAACCATTCAGGCTTCTGTGCAAAAGATCCCTGAGCTACTATCTTCGCAAGGGGAGTAAGACCTAACTCTTTCGCCTTATCAGCAGACATAAGCACCATAGCCGCTGCACCGTCATTCAGATTTGATGAATTGAATGCTGTTACTGTTCCGTCTTTCACAAATGCACCTCTTAAAGTTTTTCCTTTTTCAAAATTCACTTTCTTCGGATCTTCATCTTCAGAAACTATAACTGTTTCTTTTCTGCCTTTGACTTCTACAGGGACTATCTCATCTTTGAAATGTCCTTTCTCAATTGCATCGAGCGCTCTTTTATAGCTTGTCTCGGCAAATGCATCCTGCTCTTCGCGTGTGATCTTCATTTCAGTAGCGCACATCTCAGCTGCGCTTCCCATATGGAAATCATTATAAACATCCCAAAGTCCGTCTTTGATCATTCCGTCTATAAGCGTGCCGTTTCCCATTCTGTAACCTGTTCTTGCTTTATCAAGATAATACGGAACATTACTCATTGATTCAAAACCACCTGCTACTACTATTTCAGCGTCACCGCATTTGATAGCCTGCTCAGCAAGCATCACTGATTTTAATCCCGAACCGCATACTTTGTTAATGGTCAGACACGGAACTGAGTCAGGTAAGCCTGCGCTCATTGCTGCCTGTCTTGCAGGAGC
Organism: Ignavibacteria bacterium; assembly: GCA_018058125.1. Lineage (GTDB taxonomy): Bacteria > Bacteroidota > Ignavibacteria > Tepidaquicellales > Tepidaquicellaceae > JAGPCH01. The sequence continues at coordinate 1,180 of JAGPCH010000429.1, forward strand.
TTGGCCGATCCCTGCAGGTAAAACGCAACCCATGATCACTTCAGATACATCTTCCGGTTTTATATTAGCTCTTATGACTGCTTCTTTAATTGCTATCGCTCCGAGTTCCGTTGCTTTAAGCGAAGATAAACTTCCCTGATAGCTCCCCACCGGTGTTCTCGCTGCTGATACTATAACGACTTCTCTCATTTTCATTTATTATTTTATTAATTATTAAATTTTATTCTTTTTAAAAATTTTAACTGACTGAATAAGCTATTTTTACGATATCGCAGAATTCATCCGGCTTAAGACTTGCTCCTCCGATAAGCGCGCCGTCTATATCATTTGCGGAAAGAATATCCTTTGAATTTTTACCGTTGACACTGCCGCCGTATAAAATTATCAGCTTACCGGCTAATGCAGGATCATATTTTTCCGCTATGTATTTTCTTATAAATATGTGAATGTCACTTGCCTGTTCCGGAGTTGCATTAAGTCCCGTACCGATTGCCCAGACAGGTTCGTATGCAATTACTATCTTTGACATATCTTCTGCAGAGATATCCGCCAGACCGTCCCTGAGCATTTCCTTTACAACGCTTTCATAAATTTCATCTTCTCTTTCTTCAAGAGATTCTCCGACACAAAGAATAGGTTTTAAACCTGATTCAATTGCTTTCTTTATTTTAAGGTTGATAACTTTATTTGACTCGTGCTGATATTTTCTTCTTTCGCTGTGACCTATTATTACATATTCACATCCAACGGATTTTATCATTTCTGATGAGATCTCACCTGTATAAGCTCCGTCATTTTCATAAAAAAGATCCTGCGCGCCAAGTTTAATCTCAGTGTCCTTTATGGTTTTATTTACTATCCCCAGTGATACATAAGTCGGACAGATCAGAACATCAGTTTTTTTAAAATATATATCTTCTAATTTTGAAGTAATCTCTTTAGCCAGTTTTTCAGATTCCCTGTAACCGAGATTCATTTTCCAGTTGCCTGCAATCAGTTTTTTTCTCATTTATTAAATTATAAGTCTAAGTTTTTTATTAATAATTCATTTACAATTTTCGGATTTGCCTTTCCTTTGCTTTCCTGCATAATCTTCCCGACAAAAAAACCGGCAAGCTTTTTTTCACCAATTTTGTATCGCTCAACTTCTCCGGGATTATCAGCAAGTATCTTTCTGACTATTAATTCAATTTCGGAATCATCGGATACCTGAGAAAGATCCTCTTCACTCTTTTTAAATATAACTAATTGTTCCTTTTCAGTCTTTCCTTCCAGCAGATGATTGAAAATTTCCTTGGAAGCTGTCGCGCTAAGGGTCCCGGTGGATACAGAGTCAGCGAGCATAGCAATTACTTTATCGGAAATATGAAATTCATCAAGTGAAAGCTTTTTCTCATTCATAACACGTTTGATATCTACTCTGAATATATTTGCTATTGTCTTATAGGATCTTTCATTTTTATTGACTAGAAAATCAATTGTGTTTTCGAATTTATCAGCAAAGAATTTATCCAGTGTAAGTT
>JAGPCH010000035.1 GCA_018058125.1 Ignavibacteria bacterium
ATTTATAATTTAGCATCCACATACCTGTCTCATCTCCGCCGGCAAAATCCAGAGCATTTACAGCTTCATAATAATCCGGCTGAGAGTATTGCAACTGATGGAAGTGTTCATGAACAACTGTAATTATCCAGTCCATTGTAGGAAGGCTTGTATTTTCAGGCTGCCCGACTACTATAGTGGGAATGCCATTTACTGCGGGGAATGTTGCAAGCATGTTATTACTGAACTGTCTGGGACGGGTGTATATTTCACTTCCTGTAATGGTATCATATCCAATTGATATAAATTCATCCGTTGGATTTTCAAGATTAATTAAATATTCAATATCGTTTGTAACTAATATTAATGCAAACGGAGCACTGTCAAAATTTTTCCATACCGAATTTCCATGATCATTTGCGATCCTGACAGCTTCCCGGATCCTGAGTTTATCTGCATGACGGAGTTCAGTACTGTCAGACTTTGAAAATGAAACACTACTTTGAATAAAAATAGAAAATACAAATAATAATATTTTTCGTGATAATATCATTTAACTCTATGATTACACCATCTTATGAGATAAGATTAATTTTTCAAATATTTTAAGTCATGTTAGCTTTGAAACAAATTGTCCTTTGTTTGACTCTCCGCGGCGAAAATATGATACATTCTCTACAGTAAACCAATTAACCAATCAACCAATTAACAGAATCAACTAAACAATCATTTAAGAAGGATCATGCTTTTTGTCTGTACAAATCCATCCGTTTGCAGTTTATAAAAATATATACCGCTGCTTAAATCGTTTCCGGAAAAATTCACTTCATAGTTTCCTGTATTTTGCTTCCGGTCAACTAAAGTTTTGACTTCTGTTCCCAGAGAATTATATACTTTCAATGAAACAAAACCTGATCCTCCTTCTTGAGAGCTAATGGAATAACGAATCACAGTATTAGGATTGAAAGGGTTAGGATAATTCTGAAACAGTTTAAAATTTTCGGGAATTTCGGAGAGTAAATTATTTATGCTAACCGGAGTGGAAACGATTCCGGAATAGCATTCCATATCAAAACCGCCTGCGCGTTCATCTGTCCATACAGGAATGATAAGGTCATTGTAATAATCAACTCCTATATAATCTCCAAATCTGACATCGAAATTCGGTTGTGCAGTAGGCGTAGGAACATTGCTAACCTGTAAATTCAGAAAAGTTAATCCACCGTCAGAAGAATATGCAACATAGTTTTCTATAACAGTATTGGAAGAAGTATTTCTTGAATCAAAAAAAGTAATTGCTATATTCCCGGTTTCATCAACAGCGATCCATGGCCAGCATTGCAACTTTCCGTTTCCAACAGGATCATTGTTAACTCTTACAGGAGAAGACCAGTTTACTCCTCTGTTTGTAGATCTTACAAGAAATACATCGGGATCGCCGTTTCTGGAATCACAAAATGTAACATAAATATTTCCGCTGTTAGAGCCATTGGTAATATCAGCAGCTATAGAAGGAAAAGTAATTCCGCTTGAAGATATAGGTATATCTGGAGGAGGACCTTCTGCAATATTTTTGTCTGTGCTAAAAGTATTGCCTCCGTTAGTTGACTTATCAAACATTACAATATCATTTGAAGTATTTGCGTCAAGCCAGGTTACATAGACTTCACCATCCAGACCTACAGCCACATCCGAGCCCTGGTTGCCTAAGTTTACATCACTCACCGGAACCGCTGTAGTCCAGTTAACTCCGGCATTAGTAGATTTGGTCAGTTTAATTCCTCTAACTCCGCTGAATCTTGTCCAGCTGATATAAATTGAATTCAAATAAGGACTGCCCGGCGTAAAATCCGTTTCCATATATTCTTTATCTTCCGAACCGTCATTTGCGATCATATACGCATTCGGAAAAGTAACTCCACCGTCTGTAGATTTATAAATTGCAAGAGCCCCGGTATTACTTATGCATATCACTGCAATATAAAAATTTCCTGCAGAGTCAGTTGTAACAACCGGATCACTGTTCTTTGGGAATCCCGGAATAAGAGTCGAGTCAAGAAGTTTACTTTCAGCCCATGTAAAACCTCCATCAGTAGAATAACTGTAACCAACCCGCCTGTTAGCCGGTGTCACGCTGATCCTGAAATCTCTCCATGCAGCGACAACTCTGTCAGGATCCTTTCTGCTGATCTTTACGGATGTTTCATTCTGAGGAGCAGGGTTATTCGATACATTAAGATTTGCAAAAACGGAAGATGATTTCTGAGGAACGAAATCAGAGAATGATTCGGATTTAAATTTCTTTTCTCCGGTCTCTTCATCAAGAGGCTTTCTGAATCTGCCGGGATTTTCATCAGCAGAAAATGAATCATTTGAAAAAAAGAAACTAACAATTATTAAAATTGACAGACTTAACTTTTTCATGATCAAAATGTTTTTATTCGGAAAAATTATCTCTATTTTTTAGAAGATCCTTTATGCATCTTTTTAGCAATCATCCCGGTAATAATTCCATATACCAAACCAATGAATGGTCCGAGAAAAAGAATAACCGAAGTTGTCGGCATTGCACCTGTAAGATTCACAAATCCGTCAAGCGAATCTTTATTGTTAATGATATAAGTATCAAACATCACTGATTGAAATACTGATATCACAATACCGCTGAATAATCCTACCATTACACCATTCATAAAAAGCTGGGAGTTACATTTTTTTGCTATGATAAAACCGCAGATCACGGAAAATATCAACATTACAAACGGCATAAAATTACTGTTGAAAACGCCAAACACTGAAGCAATTGCAATGACCAGGCTCGCTAAGGTCAGGTATAGAATTATTTTCCAGTTCATTTATTTATTAGTTTAATTAATAAAATCTTTTTTAATATTCCGATAATCTATTTTAATGAATCCAGTTTTTTTATTGCATTTTCATCATTAGGATTGATCTTAAGTATTTTTCCCAGATATTCCCTGGCTTTTTCTTTATCCCCGTTGGATAGTGATAATGAAGCCAGACCGTTAAGAGCATTTATATTTTCATTATCAGTCTTTACTGCATCAAGAAAATATTTTTCAGCCTGTTCGGGCTTATTCATTTCCGTATAGCACATTGCAATATTATTCATGAATCCGGATTTTGTTTTTGGATCGGAGCTAAGCTCTATCAGTTTATCCAGATCCTGAATTGCTTCGATATATTTTTTCTCGTTAAAGTATTGATATGACCGCCTTTGCAAAAGATTTATCTGATAACTTTTTGTTTCTTCATTTTTAAATTCCTGTGTGTTCAGACTTATATCAGTATCACCCCCGGATTTTATGCTCTCAAGAATTGCAGCGGATTCTTTATAATTAGGCGCAATCTCCTGTAATCTTTCAAGCATCATTATAGCGCTGTCTTTATCATTTTTCATATTATAAACTGTCGCCATCTGAAAATATCCGTCCGGCGCAAGCGAGTCTATCTGAATGCCTCTTTTGAATTTCATTTCAGCAGAATCTATCTTCCCGCTTAACAGATATATCAAGCCAAGATTGTGATGAGCAAGTACATTATTCTCCCTAATTAAAATAGCCTTTTTATAAAACTCAGTAGCATCATCATATTTTTTATTGTTTGCATAAATGTTTCCTTCATTGACAAGCAGAACCGTTCCATCGACTCCTTTTGCCGACATATATAATGTATCATTATCTTTCCATTCAATATTTCTTAAGTATGTCAGATAGCTTAGTGAACCAATAATTATTACCATACCGATCGTTAACATAGAGAAATCTCTTTTTGAGCTACCAACCATAGCAAGATGGCATATCAAAAGTACAAGGGCAAATGAAGTAAAATAAAGAAATCTTTCAGCCATCAGATTCATTGTCGGAATTATATTCATTACCGGCGCAAGTGAAACAAGAAAAAACAATATGCAGAAAGCAATGATGCTGTCTTTCTTATAAAAATAAACTGCAATGAATACAAGAAAAGCTACAAAAAGGAATGAAAAAATTACTGCAGAGTCAATCAGAGATTTTGCATCAGGGATTACACCGTTATAATGATAAAGCAGCGGAAACGGCGCGATCAGCAATCGGAAATAAACCGGAATTGTCTTTAGCATAGTTCCGATCACGACTGTATAATCCTTTCCGAAGAAATACAAATATGTTTCTCTTTCAGGAATATCTTTCAGCAAAGAATATCTTAAGATCAGGTATATCAGAGTTACTCCGAAAAAAAGAATATAACTGATCATATTTTCCTTAACATAATCCAGATCCTTTTTTCTGTAAACAAGATCATAAAGAACAATAATAACCGGCATTGTTACTATCATTTCCTTTGTAAGCAGTCCTGTAGCATAGAAGAATACCGACAATATCAGATAGAAATAATTCCTGTTTGATGTACTTTGTTTTTCTTTACCGGACTTTACACTATCAGGTTCTTTTGTGTATTCAATATAAAACAGAAAAGAGGCAAAGAAAAACAACGTGACCAGCGAATCTGTCCTGCCGCTTACCCAGCTGACAGCTTCAGTATGGATCGGATGTACAGCAAAAATGAGTGTTGAAAACATTGATATCAGATTCCGGTATTTATACCGCGAGAAAAGTGTAGTCAGTATTTTAAACAACAACAGACATGATATAATATGGATTATAATATTGGTTAAATGAAATCCGTAAGGATCAAGCTCCCAAATGGAATAATCTATTGCATAGGTTGAAGATACTACCGGTCTGTAATATCTGCCGATCACTTTATGAAATCCTTCATCAGCAGTAAAAAACTTAGGAATATTCGAAATGTCCTTTATAGAAGTATTTCCGATAATGACACTCTCATCATCAAAAACAAAATTATTTTCTAATGTATTCTGAAAAACAAGATAAGTGACAACGATAATTATAATATAGCAGTAAAGAGATTTGAATGTACTCAATCTTATAGACTTATATATACTTATGAATTAAAATTATTGGTCAAAATAAAGATTATTATTAAATAATGCAGTGTAAGATTACGGATTCACTTATTTACAAATTTCCAAACAGAAATTTCACGAGATCTAAAATCTTTTTTAAAAATACATGCGGATTTTTTTAAAGAGTCAACTAAAATTATGTTTTAATAATTATTGAATTTACGGATATTAGTTTTCTCAAAAATAAAAATTTATTTATTATGTCAAAAAACAGACTGGAAGCTTTCAGTGACGTTGTACTTGCAATTATCATTACAATAATGGTGCTGGAAATGAAAGTACCTCATGGCAAAGAATGGGAAAACCTGATTCCTTTAATTCCGGTTTTTATTAGTTATTTACTCAGCTTCCTTTATCTGGGAATTTACTGGGGAAATCATCATCACCTTTTACATACCATCACTCATGTAAATCCTTCTATTATGCTTGCAAATCTTAATCTGTTATTCTGGCTGTCATTAATTCCGTTTGTTACCAGCTGGATGGGAGAAAATCATTTCGAGCCGAATACAGTTGCATTGTATGCAGCAATTCTTTTATTGTGCGGGTTTGCTTTTTTCATACTTCAGAAAGTTATTGAGAACAGTCTTGATGATAATTCTCATGTAAAGAAGGCAATGAAGAAATTGTTTAAAAAAGAAATGATCTCAATAGCAGCTTATACAATTGCTATTCCGCTCGCTTATATTAACTATTATATATCCGGAATAATATTTTTTGCTACTGCATTAATGTGGCTTATACCTGACAGAAATATTGAGAAAGCTGTTAAGAATTAATAGCTTATATATTTAAACTGCAAAAGCGTTTCTATCAATTATATAAGTTGAATTTTCTTTTCTATAATATTTAAGTTAACTACAAAAAAGACTTGAATTTTTAAATCATACTTTTTATACTTTTTACCAATAAAAAATTATAGTAATTAACTTTTCACTATCGAATTCAGGATAATGGTGAATTACTAAAAATTTTTATTTTTTTAAAACAAAAAAATTAAGAAAGGATCGAAATGAAAACAAAACTACCGATCTATTTTTTACCCGTTCTTGCTCTATCTTTTTTGTTTTATTCATTTTCAACTTCTGACAATGCTTCTCTATACTCAACTTCTGGAAGCAATGTATTGGTAATTGTACATGATTCAACTTCTGTATCTGCAACAAGAAATGCGGACAGAGATACTCTAAGGAAATATCTTTCTGCAGCAGTTGGAAGTTATACAATGATAACTGTTGACACTTCAACTTCATTACCTGATCTTTCATCTTATGACCTGATCATACTTCAGGAAACAGCTTTTGACACAAGTAACCGCAGATATCTTGGAGCTACAGCAAGAGGTCAGTTAAAAGCATGGTTATCTTCAGGAACAATGGTAACTAAGAAAAAATTAGTAAGTATTGGTGCAGATCAGGCATACAATTACAGCAGATCAGGAAGTAATGGTAGAGATCTGGATTTTGCAGAGACCTACTGTAAATTTATCTACAGAGTTGAAAATGGACCGGGTAATACTTTACCATCTATTATAGGAACAAACATTGACATTTCAATGACAAGAAGTTTAACATCATCCCCTCCGGGTGGCGGATACTGGCCTAATGGTTGTTCAATGGTTGCAGGCGGAGTTTCTTTATACAAATATCAAAACCACGGTGAACTTGATACATTAGCAGCGATTGGTCATATTGACGACAATTACATTACTGCAACAATGTTCGTTGATCCAAGATATTTCACCGGCGGATTTGGTGACGCTTTAAATGCTTTAGTTGGATGGGTTACTTCAAACGATCCTTTACCGGTTGAGCTAACTTCATTTGTTGCTACAACAACAGGAAATGACGTAGATCTTAGCTGGTCAACTGCTTCAGAGATCAACAATTCTGAATTTGAAATTGAAAGATCCGCTGCTGAAGGTGAATGGGCTAAAGTTGGTGCAGTTGCCGGAAACGGAACTACTATAGGTCCAAATTCTTATTCATATTCTGACAAAGGTTTAGCTACAGGAATTTACAGTTACAGACTTAAGCAAATTGATTTCAACGGTAATTTTGAGTATTTCGAATTAGAAAATGAAATTAATGTCGGAGCTCCTCAGGATTACAAATTATCTCAAAACTATCCGAATCCATTCAATCCTACTACTAAGATTGAATATTCATTACCAAATGACGGATTTGCATTACTGACTGTGTTTGATAATTCAGGAAGAGAAGTTTCAAGATTGGTTAATGAATTCAAGACTTCCGGTTATTATACTGTAAGTTTTGACGGTTCATCATTAGCAAGTGGATCTTATTTCTACAGACTTGAAATAAAAGGAAACACCGAATTCACTCAGGTTAAAAAGATGATCCTGGTAAAATAAGATTTCTATATTCATAGGTTAAATAGAAAAGACCGGAAGCAGAAATGTTTCCGGTCTTTTTTATTTTTCCATAAATATTTAATTCAAACTAACTCGAAATGTTTATGCGTTTTTTTATCAAACTGATCTGTCCTCTGTGATTTATCTCGTCTTCAAATGTATGAAACCACATAAAATAATTATTGCCTGTTTGACCCCAGATATCAGATTCTTTATGTAACCATTCATCATCTTTTTCTTTAAACAATCTGTAAGTTTCATCCCTTATATCATTGAGTTTACTTAAATAATAATCGAGATCATTTCCTTTTATCTCATTCCGGCCTTTTTCTCCCAGATCCAAAGCAGTAAGCCAGATCTTATATTCTTCTTCTGTTAAATCCCTTTCTTCAAAACAACACTTCTGATAAAAGAACTCAACAGAAGCTATATGCAATAATAACGCGCCTATGGAATTACTTTCTTCATCAAGTTGAAAATCCAGTTCTTTAACAGTAAGACCTTCCACTGATGATAAAGTTACTTGCCTTGCATAATTAATCATGCAGATCAATCGACTTATGTCATGCGAATATCCGGGTATATCCTTTATCAGTAAAGTATCTTCAGGTTTGATTATCTGGTTTTTCATATTAATTGAGTTCTTACTTTTATAATTAAAGTTTTTTTTTATTTACATAAAAGCTTCCACACTCTCATTTGACATTGCTCTTCTCGGATTTTCTCTCGAAAATATCAATCTCATTTACTTCTGAGATAATTTAATCTGTATGGGATAAAAAATTAAGCTGCAACTTCAACCGAATCACTTATCCAACCCTTCTTCTATGAAAATTGCATATTTCATAATATTATTTTTACTTGTTTTGTCTTTATCTTTTTTTTTATATGTGATACTAAAATTAACTAGGATACTTCATCATGAGTACCAATATCAATTAATAGAATAGTATTATCATCAATAAATTCAAAAATGATTCTGTAGCTATAATTGATACTAAATGCCCAACTTCCCTTTAGTGACCCGCTAAGTTTGTGAGTCTTTAATTTTTATCGAATGGATTTTTTTGAAAAGGCATCAATTGAATTCCAAAAAGATTTCTTTAAAAGCGGAGAGTTACTTACTTTTTTCTTATAACTTTTTTTAAAGCCACTATCCCATGTAATTTTCATCAATCATTCTCTAGATCTTTATATAATTCTTCCAGATTACCTGTTTTAACTTTTCCTTTTTTCAGATTAGATCTTGATTCTTTTACTCTTTTAATAATTCTTTTTCTGCTTTCTTTGGAGAGTTGATTATTTATGACTTCGAATACATATTCCTTTTCGTTTGATGAAAAGTTTTCAAAGGTTTCCAGAAATTTATTTATCTTTAATGCTTCCATATTAAATATTTTTTCAAAACTTACTCAAATATATTTAATTTTTCACTAACTTAATTTTTACAATTGAGTTTTCAAACAAATGCTTCCACACTCTCATTCGACATAACTCTTCTCGGATTTTCTCTTGGTACTATTCTTCTCATAAAATCAAAGAATAATTTAGTTGTCGTACAGGATGGACAGATGCCAATGTCTCCGTCCCATATTTCATCGCAGAATGCCTCGGGCAGGTTTTTATGGATTAACTCTGTTGCTCTTTCGTGTACATCCCATACCCATTGTGATTTTGGCGCGGCATTTCCTTCGTATTCTGTTCCGACCATCGGTATGAACGGACTCATGATCGGGAATATTCCTTCTGAAGACAAGTAATCTATTCCGGTTAATACTGATTCCATTGGTTCGAGTCCTACTACAAACGAACTTAATGCTCTCGCAGGTTTGAGCAGATCTCTTGCTTCTTTTAATGATTCGATCCATCTCTCTCTTCCGACTCTTCTTGTTTTGCCTGGGCAGATCAGATTGAATATTTGTTCATCCCAGATCTCCAGATTGAATGCAACCGAACTAATTCCGGTCGAACATAAATATTCAG
>JAGPCH010000430.1 GCA_018058125.1 Ignavibacteria bacterium
CGTTTTACAGACAAATACCCGTAGGGCATATTGAAGCAGGCCTGCGAACAAACGATAAAAGCAATCCTTTCCCTGAAGAAATAAATCGCAGACTAACAAGCACAATTACTGATCTGCATTTTGCACCAACGCAAACTGCAAAAGAGGCGTTACTTGTTGAAAATGTTAATCCCAAAAGTATTTTTGTTACGGGAAATACAGTTATTGATGCGCTCAGTTATTCGGTTAAAAAAGATTATGTCTTTTCATCAGACACATTGAATAAGATTATTGATCAGGATAAAAAAATAATTCTCGTTACTATGCATCGCCGGGAAAATTTAGGTGAGCCTATGAAGAGTGCGTGTCATGCTGTCAAAAATCTTGCTTTAACTTATAAAGATTACAATATCATCTTTCCAGTTCATCTTAATCCTAAAGTTCAAGATGTAGCACAATCAATTTTGGGAAATATTCTTAATATCTTTTTAATAGAACCATTGGATTATCTGGATTTTGTAAATCTGATGTCTAAGTCATATTTAATTTTAACCGATTCAGGTGGTGTTCAGGAAGAAGGCCCGCATTTTGGAATTCCAATACTTGTTTTACGCGAAGTTACAGAAAGGCCAGAAGCTGTAGAGTATGGAACAGTGAAACTTGTCGGATTAGATGAGCACAATATTTTTACAACTGCGGATTACCTGCTTAATAATGAGGACGAATATATTAAAATGGCTTCTGCAGTAAATCCTTATGGAGATGGTTTGTCATCAAAACGAACTATACAGATAATTAAAAATTATTTCCAGATTTCTAATACCCCAATTGTTGAGTTTGATCCATTGGCAATAAAGGAAATATCAAATCATATCGTACTAACTGAGAATTTGGAATATGAAAATAATTTCTAAAAAGTATTTCCTGCTATTATTTTTAGGATTTCTATCACTTCAGATTTTTGGCGAGAGCAATTATAATCAAAAAAAAATATTGGTTGTCGTACAAGGAAATTCGCAGTTAACAAACTTAGCGATGGGTGATGGAAGACAATTAGCTCAACTACTCGGACATTTTAACACAATAACAGATGTAATTGGAGTTGATGATTACAAAGCCTCATCGATTAATAACTATGATTATATTTTTTATTTAGGATTCTATCAAAAAAATTCAGTACCTGCTTCTTTTATTAATGATATAGTAAAAACAAAGAATTCTTTAATCTGGATCAATACGGGATTCATAGAATATTCAACAATGTATAACACATCAGATTTGTATGGATTTAAGGTTACGAAACTCGACACATCAAGTATTTTTGATTTCGTAAAGTCAGACAACAAATCCTTCACTAAAGGCGAAGGTAATATAAATGTGATTGAAATATCTGATCATAACAAAGTTGAAATTATTGCAACTGCTATATCATCAAAAAAGAAAAAAGAAGCTCCTTACATTATTAAATCTAAAAATTTAGTTTACATTGCAGACTCCCCGTTTGCTTATGCAAATTCTACAGACCGTTATTTATTATTTGCTGATTATCTTCACGAAATATTAAATGAACATCACGAGGAATCTCATACCGCAATTGTACGAATAGAAGATGTAACACCTTTGGATGATCCAGATAAGATCCGAGATATTACAGATTACTTATCCGAAAGAGGCATTCCGTTTTTGATTGGTGTTGTTCCATTTTATGTTGATCCGATTGGTGGAGTTAGAATTAGTCTTTCAGAAAAGCCTGATATGGCAGATGCGCTTCGATATGTTGAACTAAATGGTGGAACAATTGTGATGCATGGTATAACGCATCAATATAAAGATGTAACTGCATCGGATTTCGAGTTTTGGGATGCAAATCTTAATCTTCCTATTCAAGATGAAAATGCAAGTCTGATTCATCGAAAAATTGAAATGGGGTTAAGTGAATTTTCAAAAAATGGTCTTCATCCTTTGATATGGGAAACTCCACACTATACTGCTTCAAATATTTTATACAAAATAATCTCTGAATATTTTAGTACAGCCATCGAACAGAGACTATCAATTGAGAATCCTGATTACAGTCAATTTTTCCCATACATTATTTATAAGGATTTATACGGCCAAAAAATTTATCCAGAAAATTTAGGTTATATTCCTCTTGATCCAAACCCAAAAGCAATAAAGAAAGCAGTAGATGATATTATAAAAGGGGCTGAAGCCAATCTCTATGTTCGTGATGGTTTTGCCTCGTTTTTCTTTCATTCATTTCTTGATATTAAAATACTGGAAGAACTAGTTGATAAAATTGAAAATCTGGGTTATACCTTTTTAAATCTTAAAGATGAAATCAACTCAGTTAAATCTAAAAAACAAATTCTTCTTTCTGGTTCTCAGAATTATTCATTTGCTGTGGATGATCAATATATAACCGAAACTTATTTTGATCAGGATGGTAAGGTAAAACATAAAAAAAATGCTGATAAAAGAACAATTGGCAGTATTTCTAAAAAGATACAACTGAAGCCAGGTGAATATTACCAGGCAGAGTTTACTGAGTTCTATAAAAGTGAACCGGGTTTTTTAGAAAATATATTTCAAAATGTTAGTAATAAATATGATGAGATATTTGATTTAGATGAGAATTGGAACGAGCCGCGAGTAGTCATATTATGGAATCACTACGCAAAAGGAGCCGCATACAATGATCAAGCATCATTAG
>JAGPCH010000431.1 GCA_018058125.1 Ignavibacteria bacterium
TTTTGATTAGTTTAGTTAATAGTTAATAGTTAGTGGTTAATAGTTAATCTGTCGTGCCGGATTGAATTTTATATAAACACTTTTATAACGAGTACTCTGATCATAGCCCTCATTATATTCATTCCAAATCATAGTTAAAACTGAAGTCCCAGCCCCAGATAAAGAGATCTCTGATTATTAGAAATAACCGCGCTTTGCTGTGTGTAATCAGCATTATAAGTATATGAATAAGCATTTTTCTGATTGAGTATGTTGTTAACTGATGCGACTGCGACAGCGAACTTTCCAAACAACGCAAATATATATTGAAGATTCATATCGACTCTGTCATAAGTCGGAAATCTTGCGCTGTTGGTCTGTCCGTAAATGGGTTCATAAACTTCCTGCTGCTGAATAAAATTAGTACCTACAACAGGTGTATATGGTTTTCCTGTACTTGCTTTGAACGTTGCTCCTAATACTAAAAAGTCAGTAAGATTATAACTTCCGACTATGCTCAGACTATTAGTAATATCATAATTAGCCGGCACAAGCGAAGTTGCGCTGTATTGTTTTCTCTGAGAATTGCTGTAGGCATACGAGATCCATCCTGTAAATTTATTTGCGATCTTAGCTTTCAGAAATACATCAATACCTTTAGCAAATCCTTCACCTTCTGATCGGTAATAAATATCATCCCTGTTAATAAGTACAAGATTTGAATAATCTTTGTAATACCCTTCGATCCTTGCTATATAGTTTCCGTCTTTATTGAATTCATATCCGAGTATGTAATGAATTGCTTGTTCGGGCAGAAGATTATTTTCCGCCGTATTGAAATAATTCTGCATGTCAGGATACTGATGATAGACTCCTATTGCACCTCTGACCGAATTATTATTTGATACCTGATATCCGAAAGAAAATCTCGGATCAAAACTCGTTTCTTTTGATAAAGTATGATTATCAAGTCTTACTCCCGGAATCACAAACACTTTTTTGCTTAATTTTAACTGAGCCTCAGCATACACGCCGATCCTTCCGGTACTGTAAAACTGATCAAGATTAAAAGACTGCGCATCGGGTTTGAGATTATACTGATAAACCGGTACAATTCCATTTATATCAAATCCGTCATATTCATACTCAGCTCCTGTGTTAATATCAACTTTACTGTTGACCTGTATAGTATAATCAGCTCTTCCTTTTGAATAATAACTCTTTGAAGTTGTGTTCAGTACTCCGTAATTATCAAATTTTTCATAATAGCTGAATGAAACACCCGCATTCAAAAGAGTTGTGGAAGTAGGCGCAACCATTACTTTCAGATTTGAAAACGCGCTCTTTGAAGAACCGTTGTAATAGCCTTCATAAGACGGACTTGCATTAAAAATCCCGACTTTATCATCACTGTAGTTTGCTATGAACTTCACATTTCCCGCACTTCCCAGTTTATATGCTAAAGTGCCGCCGAATTGATTTGACTCGGGAATAGGTGAGTAATCTGAATGTTCGCCATTGACTGCAAAATACGGCTGAAGGAAAAGTCTTCCGAGAGAAAATGTAGCGCCGAAATCTTTATTTTTTGAGACATAGGTTCCGTCAAGCGAAGCATTGGCAAGACCAAGCCATGCAAACATACCGGTTCCCTGAGGCATGTCATAGGATTTAAGATCAAGAACAGCAGATAAAACATTTCCGTACTTAGCCGAAAATCCGCCGCTTGTGAAATTTATACCTCGAAGTCCCCATGGATTTACTGTCGAATATGAAGATACATTAAATGTCTCATCGAAAAGAAACGGATGGTAAAGTGATGCGAGGTCGAGTATTGTCAGAACTTCATCCGGATTCCCTCCTCTTACCGTTATACGGCTGCCTTCGTTCACCTGATTGGAGCCGGGAAATGTAGTAATAGCTCTGTAAATATCAGCATCAGCTCCCGGGATCCTTACGATCTCAAGCGGCGTGAGTGTTACAGCAGCATTGTTTCCTGAAGTAAATGAACTTGCCGTAACGAGTATCTCTTCGGTTCGGACTTCCTCTTTTCTTAATTTAATATCTGCATTAATATTTATACCGGCTACTATGTCCAGCTGAACGGATTTTTTCGCATAATCAAGAAATGTGACTAGCATAAGCTGCGGACCGGTCTTGTCAGTTTCAAATTCATAATAACCTTTATCGTCAGTAGTCGCGCCGTCTATGCTTCCGGATATTACAAGATTAGCTCCGCGAAGCACACTGTCTTTATCTCCGGTAACAAATCCCGATATCATAGTATAAACTGTATTGTCAGTAGAATCAGCAGTGTCTGTTTCTGTTGAATCCTGAGCGAACAGGTTCATATTAAATGAGTGAATAAAAATAATGGATAGTAGTAACTTAAAAATTAATTGGGTGTATAATTTTTGCATTATTATTTTTTAATTTAAAAATTTAATGTGTTGATATCTTTAGCAATATCAATGTCTTTCATTGTAATTCCTTTTGCGGAATGAGTCGAAAATGAAACTTCTACATCAGAATATTTCATTGTCAGATAATCAGGATGATGATCATGCTGCTGACAAAGAGCACCGATAGCTGTTACCAGACCCATCGTCTGAGGAAAACCTTTTGTCTTAAAACTCTTTCTGATAGAATTTTCAAGCACTTCCCATCCTTCTAAACTATTTAATTCTTCCTGAATTTGCACATCATTTAGC
>JAGPCH010000432.1 GCA_018058125.1 Ignavibacteria bacterium
AACCAAACCAACCAAACCAACCAAACCAACAAACCAAATCAACAAACTAAATCAACAAACCAAATCAACAAACCAAATCAACAAACCAAATCAACAAACTAAACCAAACAAACCAAACAAAACAAAACAAACAAAACAAAACAAACCAAACCAAACAAACAAACCAAACAAACCAAACAATACAAACAAACCAACCAAAACCAACCAAAACCAACAAACAAAAACAAACATACAAATAAATGAACTGGCCATCACAGAAAAAAAAGCTACACCTATGTGTCCTATGTCCCTATGTGGTTACAAGCGCTGGCATGTTATTTCTCTACTGTTGCGAGACAGTATACTCTATGGCTTTCTCAAATCCTTCAATCATCTTCTCTATCGAACAATCATTCCTTGCAGTAAGATAAGCATTCTTTTTCAGCTCCTTAGCTTTATCTGCATTTGAAATAATCTCAGACATTTTATCCGATAATGCTTTTATATTTCCATCTTCTACAAGAAATCCATTAACTCCTTCTTTAATATAACCTACTCCTTCGCCGTGAAAATATTTTTCTTTTTTTTGAGAGATAACCGGAGTCCCGAAACAAAAACTATGCACAACCGATAGTCCGAGACGTCCGGGCATTATAAATGCATCACTGATATAGATCCATTTTCCTGTCTGTTCTTCATCTAATATCTCTCCCGTAAAACAAATATTTTTCACATTATGCTTTTTTACTAACTGCTCTAAAGAAGAGCGCTCGGGTCCGTCACCTATTATTGTCAGACGGACATCCCTGCCGTTACTCAAAAGTTCCGAAAAAGCTTTTATCAGAATATCAACTTCTTTGTCTTTTAGTAATCTTCCGATATATATGAAATGATTTTTTTCAATGATACCGAGTTCGGATCGGATCTTTTCTTTTCCTGTCTTATCAAATCTTTCCTTTAATAAAAAAAGTCTATCAGTGTCGAGTGTATTAGGTGCAACGAAAAAATGCTCTTTTCTATCTGAAAATTTCTCAATTTCCGCTTTCCCGCTTTGCCAGTAAAAAATAACTGCATCCGCTTTCTCAGACAAATATAATCTTATTTTATCAGTTAAATTTTTTGCGGGATTAAATCCTCTTATCGGATCATATCCGAAACTCCACAGGATTATTTTGAATTTGTAAATTTTTCTTAATAAGAAGAGTATATAAATATTAAGATTTCCAGTATTGAAAACTGAAATTACAACTTCCGGTTTTGCTTTTTTAATAATACCGAATATCTCTGAAATGAAAATGCTTCCTTTTTTATTGAAATATAAATTCTTCACTTTTTGAAAGGTATCGTCATTTTTCAAATCATCATTCTTCAAAGATTCATCTTTAAATGGTTGACCGTAAAGTATCTTTGACTTTTTGAATTTAGCCGCAAACTTTATGAAAAAACCGGTTCTGTAATGGGGTAATATTCTCTGAAATATAATTATCATAAATTGTCAATGCCGTATATCTGTGACCAAAGCTCAAGATTTAATATTCTCCAGTAAGGAAACTTAGGATACTTTTGCTTATTCTGAAAAATATTTTTTACTTTTTCAGTATTGAAGATTTTTCGCTGCCGGAAAGAATCTGAATTTAATATTTCCATATTAAAATTTTTCATTCCGCTCTGATTCATCCAGTCATCAAAAGGCGTCATGAAACCTATTTTGAGGTGATTGCCGGTTACTGAAGCGGGAAGTTTATCTTTGAAGATTTCCCTTAAAACTTTCTTAGTGATTCCGTTGTCGATTTTCAAATTATCAGGTAATGTAAATGCAAGTTCCATCAGTCTGTAATCTATGAACGGAGATCGCATCTCAATGGAACTCTGCATCGAAGAGTGATCTTCATAGTGAAGGATCTGATTGAATCCCTGATACTGAATGTTGTATCTCATATATCCTTTCAGATTACTTCTGGATAATTTGCTGTATACAGGATTCTTAAAGTATGCATAATTATTTTTTATGTAATCTATAGAAAGGCAGTCAATTATATTCTCATTGTACTTCGCACGAAGATAAGAACCGTATCTTCTCGGAATTATCGCTTTAAATATTTGTGAAAAGATAAATTTCCTGGAAAATTTCATCTTATCAGAAATTGCAGTTAGCTGTGAAACAAAATTCTGAGGTTGTGACTGAAGTATGTCAAGTAAGAAATACCCTATGAAATATCTGCCGTAACCGCACCAGGCTTCATCCGAGCCCTGACCATTGAGTACTACTTTTACACCATAATTACTGATCTCTTTCATCAGCATGTAATGAGCAAAACTCGAAGTGCTGAATACAGGTTCGCCCATTCCGTATATGAATTTATTAATTTCGTTTGTAAGATTATCCCCTGTAGGTGATAAGGAAACCGGATCTATATTTTTCAGCCCGCTCAAAACTTCCTTCACAATAGCGGATTCATCATACATAAATCCCGGAAAGACAGCTGTAAATGTCGTTACTTTATCATTTCTCAACTGATGATCTGAAATCAATTCATCGGTTACTTTAGCAATGATCCCCGAATCAAGTCCGCCGCTTAGCAAAATTGAAACCGGGACATCGCTTCTATATCTTAACTTTACAGAATCATAAATCAGATCCGTGATCTTTTCCTGAATTAATTTATCATTGTATTCCGGATGATCAGTTTCTTTAAAATTCCAGT
>JAGPCH010000433.1 GCA_018058125.1 Ignavibacteria bacterium
TTTATCACCCTTGCTGTCCTGACCACTTCTTTAAAACTGTTTTTTCCCGGATCCAGATCTAAAATCATGTAATCCGGTTTGTCAGGTCTGGAATATACTGAATTCCACGGGTTGATCTCTATGCATCCGAGATTTGCCATATATACAAGCGTTGCAATATTATTACAGATCAAGTAATCTATGTAATCATCATTGGAAGATGAATAAATTTTTTCGGTCTTCACCCAATCAGGAATTTGTTTTACATCCATGTCTTTCTGATAAAAGCCCGGAGCGTTAATTCCGTTGGGATGCCTGTTGAGAGATTCAGGTCTGTTTTTAAGATATGGTAAAATGAATTTACTTACATCTATGTAATATTTAATCAAATCACCTTTGGTAATCTTTTCTTTTTTCCAGTAAAGCTTATCAAGATTAGTAAGTTTAACTTTTTTACCTTTTATGGTAAGTGTCTTGTTTTTTGAATTCTGTAATACATCTTTTTTATGATCTGTATCTGTTTCCCCTTTTGTTTCAGTTTCAGTTTCTGTTTCAGTTTCTTTTAAAACTTCATCCGGTGATTTGTCCGTTCGTAATCCGCTGAAAACAGGATGTCTCATATGACCGTCATTGGTCCATTCTGAAAATTTTACATTACAGATCAATTCAGGTTTGACCCAGACAGGTTTTCCTTTCTGACCTGTAAGAACCGGTACAGGCGTAAATGGAGATTTTGAAACTTCCAGCGGTTTTAATAATTCATATAGCTCTTTTAAAGACTCATCTGTAAATCCCGTACCGCAGTTTCCGATATATTTAAGTTTGTCATTTTCATAAACACCGATTATCAGAGAACCAAAGTATTTTCTTCCTCCTTTAGGAGCTGTAAATCCTCCTATCACGGCTTCCTGCTGATTTCCTGATTTTATTTTAAGCCAGGTACTGTTTCTTTTTCCGGAGTAGTATAAGCCGTCTTTCTCTTTAGCTATAATTCCTTCATGACCTTTTTTCGATATAAGCTTATAAAATTTTTCTCCGTTGTCTTCATTAAAACCTGCAAGTTTTATCTCATTGAAATCATATTTATTAAAAAACTCCTTAAGAATTTCCTTTCTGTTAATTAAAGGCATTCCCGTAAGATCATATCCGTTCAAAAACAGTATGTCAAAAACGTAATATTTAAGCGTTCCGGTTTTGGAAGAACGATAATTTTGCAGCATTTGAAAATCCGGAATTCCCTTCTTATCTTCTATTAAAAGTTCACCATCAATTATTACCTTATCATCAATCGTTTCAAGTTCCTTTAAAACCGGTTCATATTCTTTTTCGAAATTGTTTCCGTTTCTTGAGATCATCTCCGCTTTCCCGTTATCTATGACAGAGATTATTCTGTATCCGTCATATTTAATTTCATAGATCCGGTTTTTATCATCAAACACTTTTCTGGATAGCTTAGCAAGCATGGGTTTGCTTAATCTCTTTTTTAATCGATCAAGATTTGCTTTTTTCGCTTTTCGGGAAAATTCATTTTTAGAATTATCTTTAGCATTATTATTATTGTTATCATTTTTAGAATTTTCAGTATGAAGTTTTAAAGATCTGATGCTGTCTATTTTAAATCCATTTTCAGCATACTTATCTTTTTTCTTAATAAGAAGCCAGTTTTTATCTTTCCCGTCTCTGATCTTTACTAAAGCAAAAGAACCTTTCAGATAATGTCCGTTTAAAGTGATCTTAATATCACCTTTTTTTAATTCTGATCTCAGAATTTTTTCCTGTTCTTTGCCTTTTACCGCATTCATTGATCTATAAGTACCCTTATCCCAAATTTCTACTGTTCCCGCTCCGTAGTTACCTTCGGGAATTACCCCGTAAAAATTTCCGTATTCAAGCGGGTGATCTTCCACCATTATTGCAAGCCTCTTATCCGACGGATCAAGTGAAGGACCTTTTGGTACAGCCCAGCTTTTCAGAGCTCCGTCAATCTCCAGCCGGAAATCATAATGCAAATGCGAAGCGTCATGCTTTTGTACAACAAATTTAAGTTTTCCATTTGACGCAGTTTTACTGTTGACCGGTTCGGGTGTCTTATCAAAATCTCTTTTCTTTTTATATAAACTCAGAGTCATTAATAATTGATAATGGATAATGGATAATTGATAATGGATAATGGATAAAGATTAAATCGATATCTAACCAAATTTCGAACTTTCAACTTTTAACTTTTAACTAATTTTAACTTGCTTTCTTCAGACTTGCCTTTAAGATTTCCATTAGATCAGAAGAATCCGAAGTCTTTTTTTCTTCAGTCTTCTGTGTGAACTTTTTACCTTTTGCTTTTGCTTTTATCACTTTCAGTAGTGAGGCAGAGTAACTGTCTTTGAATTTGGAAATATTGAATTTTTGACTGTACTGCTCGATCAGCCTTACAGCCATTTTCAACTCTTCTGTTTTTACACGTGATTTGGTTGGCGCTTTTATTTCTCCGGAATCTCTAATCTCTTCGGCAAATCTTATCCGGCTGAGTACCAGTATTTTACCGTATGGTTTCAATACAGAAAGCACTTCTGCAGTTCTCAATACAAACTGAGCTATACCTACTTTTCCTGTTTTGGAAAGAGCTTCCCTTAACAGATTATATGCCTTATATCCGGATTTTTCGGGTTCGGCAAAATAAGAATTCTCATAGTAAATAGT
>JAGPCH010000435.1 GCA_018058125.1 Ignavibacteria bacterium
GCACCATTTATCAAATGACCTGCACCGGAATAATAATAATCGCCTGTATACTGATTAATACAATCGCCTCCACAACCGGGCTTCCAAACTCCGGTATTCCAACCTGTATTCCCTATGTGTGATATTAAGCCTGTAAATGGATCAATTTCTGCAAGATATTTAACTCCTAAATTTACATTTGCTGAAGTTCCTATGATCTGGTGTGTATTACATTTTAAAGCGATATGACCAAAACTTTCTCCCGGTAAATTTATTTTAGGCGAATTGTAAACAATAGCTCCCGTATTTAGATTTAGTCCTACCAACCCATTTCCTGTATCCAAAGAATAAATATCATTTATAGGATCAAGGGTTGCCATACATCCAAGGCAACCACCAAACATGTTTGATAAAGTTGAAATTGTTATCAATACTCCATTGTCCGGATTAAATCTCACAAAACGCTTTCCATTTGCTGAATCATATATATAACCATAAATATTTCCATTACATGGATTAAACTGAATAGAGTTCAAGTTCGCAGTTGAAGGTATAGGCAGAGTATCTACTGATACAAGGCTTCCAGAATTAGCATCATAGGTGAAAAGGATCTGACCGGTACATAAATAATATTCTTCATCAATCTCACTTACGCATGCACTAAAGTTGTTTGAAAATCCATTCGAAGCAATTTGAAAGTTAGTGATCAACCCGGTTGAAATTTCAACTCTAGAAAAATACAAACCTCCTCCCGGTTGATTGTTAAGCGCATAAATGTAATTTGAAAGTTGAGCATAGCCCTGAAAACAAAAACAGAGAAAAATCCCAACTGAAAACAGAATTTTATTTTTCATATAGATTATTTTTAGAATATATTTAAAAAATACGTCTATCCTTTATTCATCTTTCAGTAAAACTAATAAAATTAGTGATGCGAGTCGCCAAAAAATAAAAAAGCCTTGAAGATGAATTTCTCTAAGGCTTTTTTATGTTTTTAACATTAGGATTTCCCGCTTAACGGAGTTTCACCGCTCAACAGAGTCTTCAAAAATACACCTTCCCCCTTTCAACTGTTTACTCTAACTAAATATTAATTTGCAAATCCGTAAGTTGATAGGCGGAATATTGAGCGGAAATTAGGGACACACTTGGGATTTAGAACACCATCAAGCGGTATTCCGCCGGGGAATTAGGACAAATTCAAGTCGAGTTTATTGGCCTGAAAGTAATTTTCCTCAAAATAAATTATGCAAATTGATCAAAGTTATTTTCACCGGTCCTTTTCTTTCGGAATAATCCTGTGCGCTGCTGAATAAATAATCTTCAGCTCGTTCAACCAGTCCAGCTTCTACTGGGTTATTATGGATGTATAAAATTTTCGACAAGGTAAATTTCGGGCTGTAAACTTCCATTGCATGATTTGCATACTGCCATACCTGCATCGATGATTTCTTTTTCTGCTTTTTACCGCCAGCTTTAAATAAATCAAGCATCCATTCTCTTCGACTTTCAGTTTGTGTCCTGAAATCTTTTACAAGCATTGTACTTGTGTACTTTTTGAAATCCCTGAGAATGTCACTTAGATTATTATTCTTCGCTCTTGCAATCATATGCATGTGACTTGACATGATTACATAAGCGAATATTTCCAACCCTTTTGTTTCAACACAATAATTGAGGCTATCACACAAAAGTTGTTTATGTTCTCGTCGCATAAATGCATCAGCCCATTCGACTGCTGTGAGCGTCAAATAATAAGCTGCATCTTGTTTGTGAATTTGATAAGCATGTGACATCGTACAAAAATAAAACGCACAGCAACTTTCTACAACCAATAAAAGCTGTTGAATAAATTGAAAGAACATATCAATGGATTTACTAAAATGCAAAAGCCATTTCATTCTGAAATTTGGCTGCTAAAAAATAGTTGGTGAATTTAAGTTTAACCTATCAACATTATATATTACTAATTCCCCGGCGGAATACCGCTTGATGGGTTACACAATTGAAATTGTGTCCTTAATTTCCGCTCAATATTCCGCCTATCATTATACGGATTTACAAATTATTTATTCGAGAGAGAAATAAATGAATAGGGAAAGTAAATTTTTGAAGATTACGTTGAACAGGGATCAAAGAAAATATTTCAAAAAAGACTTGACTTTCGCATAGAAATCGCCTATCGTCGTACAGCTTGCAATATTATGCAGAAGAATTTGATAGAAAGTAAATTTAATTTACATCATAATTCGATTTAGCATTTCGCCAATCTTGTCAAAGAAAATTTAAAGAAGATAATAAACTAAAAAAGTCAGAAGTTGACACTTCTGACTTTTTTAGTTGAACATAGAACTTGAAAGCTTATCAAGGCTGCGCCTGCAACACATACTTCAGATAAAACAGACTCTTACCTTTAAGTTCAGTATATTTTAATACATCTGAATTTGACTGATTATATAATGCTTTAGCGTCGTTGTACATGGTTCCATAAAATGAACGGTTAGAACCGCTGACAGCATATAGACTGAATAACATTGAAGTCTGTAGTGATTGCAATTCAATTATCGGATAATCGAGCTTGTTAAACTTTTTTGCTGCTTTCGTGATTCCACCATAAGTAGAAGAACCTTGATCCATTCTATACTTCATTCTGTTATCCCACTTGCCATAACCGGGTGCAGTCGATAAAT
>JAGPCH010000434.1 GCA_018058125.1 Ignavibacteria bacterium
TAATAAGTTTGTTTGTGAATGACGAAAATAAAACTGTGAGAAGGGCTGTAAAGTCAACTTTAAATCATTTAAGCAATAGACATAAAGACAAAGTTTCTGAGTTCAGAATGAAATACAATCTTATGTGAATACAGATATTATTGGTTCTTAAATTTTATCAGTTCTGCTGCAATGCTTATGGCTATCTCTTCCGGAGTGTCACTTCCGATATCTATACCGATCGGAGCATGGATCTTTTTAAATTGCTCTTTCTTAATCCCTTCTTTTTCTGCTTCTGAAAAAATCTTCTTTATTTTTGACATTGTTCCCATCAGCCCAATATATATCAGATCTTTATTAATGATCTGTGTCAGGGCTTCCTTGTCAGTTTCGAAACCTGTTGTAACTATAACAACATAAGAATTATTTTCTATGATCTTTCCAAGTTTATTATAGCTTCCGGAAATCAACTCATCCGCATATTTGTTTTCCGAAAAGCTCTTAAGGTTGCTTCGGTCATCTAATAAAATCACATAAAAGTCCAGCATTGACAAGACTCTGCTGACAGCCTGTCCGACATGACCTCCTCCTACAATGTAAACTTTTTCTGATATTCCTAAAGGTTGTTCATATTTCCAGTTATGTTCATCGGAAAAAATAAATTTCGGTATTGAAGTCTTTGGTCGGGTCTGAGAGAATTTTATTCCGGCAAGACTTAAAACTAAAAGTCCGGGAGTTTTATCTTCAAAAGCTTTTATTACTTTTTTAATTTCGGGTAAATTGGAATTCGTAAGATTAATAATAAAGTTGGTCTGTGATCCCGAACAAATTAACCCCGAGCTCTTTAGGGATTTTGTATTTTTGTGATGAAGGGTTTCAATCTCATTAAGACTTAGATTTTCTTTAAATGCTTTATTGCACTTTTTCAGAAAATCATATTCCATTATGCCGCCGCCGATGCTTCCAACCATTTCACCGTTTGACGAAACAGCCATTTTAAAACCCTGTTTACCCGGTGAACCTTTTTTATGATCTACTACAGCAGCAAAGATTACCTTATTATTTTTTTTAAGTTCGGAGTAAATGAAATTCCATAAGTGGATCTCTTTCATATAAATAAAATGGTATAAAACTAATTTAAGAAGATTGTGATACTGACTTCTTTAAATTCAAATTCATAAAAACTTTTTCAGGGGTAATCGGAGCGGAATATGGAAAATCATTCGAACCGGTATATTCACTAATAGCATTTCTGATAGCAAAATATACCCCAATCCCATACATCAGCGGAGGTTCACCAATCGCTTTAGAATTGAATATTCCCGCCGGATTCGGAATTCCTAAAAATTTGATTTCCATCTCTTTTGGAGAAAAATGTATGTCCGGCACTTTGTATGTCGAGAGGAGATCCGATAATAATTTACCTTCTTTATTATGGACAACTTCCTCGATCGTCATCCATCCTAATCCCTGTATAATAGCTCCTTCTGCCTGGCCGAGATCAATTACCGGATTCAAAGATTCGCCGAAATCATGAACAGCTCTGAAAGAGTCTATTTTGTAAATTCCGCGAAGACAGTCCACGGTAACTTCGATAACAGAAGTTCCATATACGTGATATCTGAATGGCGTACCTTTGTTAATGCTCTTATCAAAAAATATCTCGGGCGTTGAATAATGAGCATGTGCTGACAAACTTATTCTTTTATGAAAAGTTTTTTCGATAAGATCACACCATTCAAGATCGGTTCTTATATTATTATAATAAACAACTTCATCACGTATCTCGATTTTCTCTATATCTGTTTTCTCTATTTCTTCTAGAGCTGAATGTTTAATCCTGTCTAAAATTTCTTTACAAGCTTTGTAAGCTGCATTACAATTCAGATCTGCTCCCGAGCTCGCTGCTGTCGGAGAGGTATTTGCCGAACGTGTTGTGTTTGTTGTTTCGTTTTTGATCCTGCTCTGTGAAATTGAGAATACTCTGGATACAACTTCCTTTATCTTCGCATTCACCCCCTGACCCATTTCCACAGCAGCCGTACTGAAACTCACGCTTCCGTCCGAATAAATATTGATCAACGCATTTGCCTGATTCATTTTTGTATTTGTAAATGCGATACCAAAACATATCGGCATATAAGCAAAACCTTTTTTATAATATTTGTTCTCGGAATTAAAATTATTTATTCTCTCACGGATCTCTTCGGGTTTAAAACTTTCTTCAGCGGCATTCCAACTGCTTATTGCCTGAGCATGCAGAGCTTTCTGACCATAAGGAAATTCATCTCCTTCTTTTAAAAGATTGATCTTCTGAATTTCAAAAGGAAGTTTTCCCATAACTTCAGCAGCTTTATGTATAGCGCATTCTATTACAAACTTTCCCTGCGGACCGCCGAAACCTCTGAATGCAGTATTTGGAGGTAAATTAGTTTTACAGCAGTAGCCGGTAGCTTTTACATTCGGAATGAAATAGCTGTTGGTACAATGAAACAATGTCCTATCAAGTATTGCAGGCGAAAGATCCGCCGATGCTCCCGCATTCTGAAAGAAAGAAGCTTCATATGCTATGATCTTTCCGTCACTTTTCAGACCGATCTTAAAATCCGACGAATAAGGATTTCTCTTACCGGTCATTATCATGTCATCATGTCTCGGTAGGATCAGCTTAACCGGTTTATTCAGTTTCA
>JAGPCH010000436.1 GCA_018058125.1 Ignavibacteria bacterium
CTTAAAACCCTTGATATATGAAACAACTCTTTTCATCTTCTTCAATTATTTTATACCTCTTAACAATTCTTGTTTTTGATCTGCTGGGAATGTCTTTTGCAGCAATCACAGGAGCTGCTAAAGGACAAGGTTTAGCAGGCGGCGCTATTGTTTTTATGTATGGAATATTTGCTGCTTCTGCCGGTCTGCTAGCCGCAGTAGTGTTTTGTTATCGCGCCGATCAGTTAAAAATAAAAACAGCTAACAGAATTCTGGCAGTTGTCCTGATTGTTTTGATCGCAGGTATCTCAGTCAGAGTTTATCTGAAGGGAGATTCTAAAGAAAGCACTTTTAAAATCATTGAACAAGAATCTGAAATTATAACAGCGAAATATTCTCCGGTTAAGACTATTAAGAACGATGAACCCGGATCTTCAATGGGACTTGGCTTTTTTAAACCGGATCTGCTTGGTAAAGGTGTTTTATATTTTTATGGAGAGCAGAATCTTGATAAACCTGTTTATGAGCACACTCCTGATGACAGTCTTGTTTTCAGAAAAACGGAAATCAGTAATTATGATCTTGTATATGCGCCGCCTTGGCTATTACCCGCACATTATAAACTCGATTATGATATCTTTTATCTGAAGCTGATTTCAGTTGGAAAAGATTTTGTTGAAGTATCAGTAAATGATCAAACTCAGAAGATCAGTTTTCTTGACAGATATGCCGGAGAAATTCTTTACTGGCCCGAATTTCTCCTGAGAGTTCATTCGGTCGAATTACTCCCGGAAAGTGATCAGAAGATCAGGATCAAACCGCTGAACTATGCAGGTGAAGTAAATGTAAAATATGATTTTCTTAAACCCGTTCTCGTTCAGGATGAATGGATGATGGTCGAGCTTTATGATGAGAATTATACATTTCTGGGTAAAGGCTGGATACTATGGAAAGATGATAATAAATTACTGATTGCTTATTCTTTGCTTAGCTGATGTTTCTATATTGGAAAATAAACTTTATCTGATCAACAACATTTTCTTTGTAACAGACTTCTGTAGGGTTTTTAAAGTATAAAAATAAATTCCGCTTGATAAAGAAGCTGCATTAAAATTATAAGAGTAAAGTCCCGGTTTTAGAAATTTACCCGAAAGAGTTTGAATAACTTTCCCCTGTATGTCTGATACAGTTAAACTGATCTCGGATGTTTCTGAAATTGTAAATTCAATGTTAGTAGATGGATTGAATGGATTCGGATAATTCTGAAAGAGTATAAAATATTCGGGGTTATAGCTTGAAGTCTGATTTAAATTTGTGATTTGAGAGAACTTGATAACAGCAAAATCATTCAATGAATTAGTTCCTGCAATGAATCCGCTTACAATTAAATTCCCTGACAGATCTATGGAAATATTATTTGCAACATCATTTCTGTTTGAAGGTGAATTATAACGGTTAAGCCAAACCTGATTTCCAATTGAATCATATTTAATTATTGTCATGTCATCCATTGCAGATGAGCTCTGACTCAATCCTGCAACAAATACATTACCTGATATATCTGTTGTCAAAGATCTTGGTTCGTCAAAGCTATTAGATGTTGGTCCGTTATATCTCCGATTCCATAGTTCATCTCCCTTAGGCGAGTATTTGACTGTCAGAAAGTCATAGGAGTTAAATTCCACGCTTGTTCCGGTTACAAAAATATTTCCGTTCACATCACATGTAATTGCTTTTGGTTCGTCGGGAGTGCTGTTTGCTATGCTTGAATATCTTCGCAGCCATAACAGCTCACCGGAGGAGGAGTACTTTAATGTTGCAAAATCAAGTGCTGTTCCGGGTGCTACACTGCTGCCTGAAATTATTATATTTTTATCTAAATCAATTACAAGAGAAGTTGTGTTATCATTAGCGTTTGAAGGACCATTATAACCTGCTGTCCATAGCGTATCACCGCTTACATTGTATTTGATCAGCAGAAAATTATTTCCTTCTCCCTGAGCGAAACTGCTTCCGCAAACATAAACATTATCCGAATCGTCTATTGCCATATCATCTATAAATTCATTACCGTTTGAAATGCCATTATATTTACTGTTCCAGAGTATATCTCCATTTCCATTATATTTTATGGTAACAATATCAAACAAGCTTGTAGATGAATGACTTCTTCCGGAGATAACAGGGTTACCGGTATTATCAGTTACAACTTTTACTGCAACATCGGAGCTGCTGTTCTCTCCGTCAAATCTTTTTGTCCATATCTGATTTCCCTGATTATCAAATTTTAATAATATAAAATCACTGAATGATGTTTCGCCTTTGCTTTCGCCTCCTACATATATATTTCCATTCTGATCATTCGTAATGGAATTGGCAATATCATTTCCGTTTCCGGGACCGTTATAGATCCTTTCCCAGAGTTTAACACCCGAGGAGTTATACTTTACAACATATATATCAAAAAGAGAAGTTGTTTGAAAAATTTTTCCTGCAGAATATACATTTCCGAAGTCATCTGTAAAATGATCCAAAGCTTCATCATTATTGTTACCGGATCCAATATAAGTATTTACCCATTCAGGATTTAGCTGAGAATAAACGAGACTATTTGTGAGTATCATAAATAATATTATATGAAAGGTTAGTTTGATTTTCATTTTAAAAGTCCGGATTTGTTTTAAATT
>JAGPCH010000437.1 GCA_018058125.1 Ignavibacteria bacterium
TTGGTAGCATATACAAGATACAATCTTCCTCTGTAGGGACCATTACTGTTATCCATAGCGATCTTAGGATGCGGAGCGGTTCTGGCGCCGTTTATGACAAATCTTCCGGCAGTGTTTAATGAACCCACCCAGCCAACAAAATTCTGGCTGGACATGTTAGTAAATGTTGCTCCCCCGTCCGTAGATCTGTAAAAATTATAAGTTCGTGAAGTTGTTGATCCTGTATTCGTTACATAGATTACACAACCGCCGTTAACAGCTCCATTTGGTCCGACAGCAATATAGCAACCCGGCTGAGTATTACTTGGAGTAAAAGTTGTAGTCCATGTCAGACCTGCATCAGTGCTTCGACCGAAATTGCCGGGTGTAATTCCCGCATAGACATAATTAGCGTAAGGTCCTGTACCGGTGTACTCAGCTGAAACGTGATTTCTGTCATTGCCGGAAACTGTAAGGATCGGAGGTCCCCAGGTAATTCCGTTATTTGTAGATCTGTAAACATATTGTCCGTTTACACCGGAGGCATAAATAAGAATTCCATTACCGGTATAGCTTGTCCAGGGATCACAGCATGTTGAGGAATGATATGCCGGATTGCTTAGTAACCAGTTTTGTCCTCCGTTGGTAGTAAGGCGTGCATTCTGTGGAGAAGCATTAGCGCCAAAGAAAATCCAGTTAAGGTTATCCGGATGAGAGGTTGCATTCTGCTCCCAGTTGTCAATGCCGATGTCAAAATTATCATATCCGTTGATAGTGACAACTGCCGGTGAATTTGGAATTTGATTATTTCTGTAGCTAAGAAAAGATTCAAGTGTAGGCTGTTCGATATCGGGATTATCATCATCAAAGATATGTGAAAAATTCTGTCCCTGGAAAAGTATTACCGAAAATATTAAAACTGTAAATAAAAAAGATATGAAAATGTTAGAACTTTTGTAAGTTTTTGATTTCATAATAATTTTTTGATTTGAGATGTAAAGAATTTAGTAAAATGAATTGAATTATTCTTGTTAAATATAAGAATTTATTTTTTTTCTTTGTACTCGACAATAATTGAACACTGATGACACGGATTGAACTGAAAAATAACAGATTTTCCATCTTTTTTTATAATAGATTTATAACTGATTTAAGTAAACCGTTTCAATATAAAAGATCATTTCTATCACTCATTTCACGAGTTATAACGAATCATTTTCCATTTGATTATGGCTTACTGATGATTTAAGCTCATTCAATAAAACGAATAAACTAGTGAAATTAGTGACAAGCTTTTTTTGATTATGTGTAATGGTCAACTTAAGTAAACAAATATGATAAAAAAAGAAAGTATTATTCTTTTAATTCAATTAAAGTCACATCCGTCCAAAACGTTTTCATTACAAAAAAAAAATAATTTTTATGATCTTTAAACGGTAAGCTGATAACAATCATAATAAACCCTCTGCAAAACCCTTCCTATTAAAGAAGGTATCTTAAAACTTCTGGTTCTTTTAAACGCAGAGCCAAAGAGAAGCAGAGACTTTTATTTACGTTTTCTCTGCTTCTCTGCATCTCTGCGTTAAATTTTTATTAGTATTGAGAAAATCCGGAATTGGTTAGTACAGGTTGAGGGCTCGGTGAGGTTATTTCGGGAAAGGGAAAATTATCCTTGAATGTAAATCTTAATCAAATAATTTAGCACGTATAAAAATCGTTTTGGACAGCTGTGAATTAAATTTATCAGTGAAATCCGTAATCCACAGCGGCGAACAGTCTTATCCGCGTTCCAATAATGTTTGTCGTATACTAAGATTTTTTGTATAACTGGAAAATATTTTTTGTTTTCTCTATGTAATTGCTATTTCGGGACGAACAGTTATAATTTAGTAAATCTTATAAATTAATAATTCTATTCAACAATTCACGTTTTCTATCCGCAAATTTATCATCTCCTCTAATAGTTTTAATTCTCTTACTGCATTTGTCATAAGCATATTCAATTTCTTCAATAGCATTTGGCAATTTCGCGGATTCCAGTAAAACAGATAAAGTATAATAAAACGGAAATCTACTCCACTCTCCATCGTTCTTTCTGAATTTCTTAAGAATTGAGAATCCATTATTCAGCTTTTTTCCATAACTGCCATAACCACCAACTGACATATTTCTCCAAAGAGATACAGTGCAGGGACCGCAGCAGAAAGTTCCTTCATGTTTTCCGCATTGTTCATCCTTAAGAAACAATTTTATAAAATTTTTATTGGATTCCTGAAGAGCAGGCATTTTAAGTGAAGTATGTCTTTTCAAAATATTTAATGCTCTTCCGGCTTCCTGCGCATGAATATGTTTTAGTGATGCCGGAGAAGTAAGCCTTTCACCTGTAAAAGTCCGAAGATCAGATTTCCAATCTTTTGCAGTAATACCAAAACTTTTATTATATGAATGTTCTGTATTATATCGACTCAATATCCATTCCGCTGTTTCATCAGTCTTAAAATCCTTAAAGTTATTTCCATAGAAATATACCAGATTGATATTATCTATGGTAAGAGAAAGGCTGTTTTTGTTTAAAAGGTTTTTAACTGTTGTAATCATCATGATTTTGAATATAAATTAAAAATGAAGTATGTAATAAAATAACAAGAGTGCTATATGATTTAATGTGGAAAGAGTTAATCAAACT
>JAGPCH010000036.1 GCA_018058125.1 Ignavibacteria bacterium
GAGGAAGTAGCGAGAGAGAAATTCGGCATGACCAAAGAAGGAGAAATAATTCAAAAAGTAATTACGGACACAACTTCACAGCAAAATGATAAATAGTTTAGTCTCCACACTGGAGAATATTTTAAAAATTAATTCACCTACCGGATTTACTGAAGATGTGATAAAACATATCGAAGATCTTTTCAGTGGACGTGACGGATTATTAATAAAAAAGACCAATAAAGGATCTCTGATGATATCTTTCTCGGAAGATCCGCGTCTGATAATCACCGGTCACATTGATACCCTTGGCGCAATGGTAAAGGAGATAAAGTCTAACGGAACTCTTGAGATCACAATGCTCGGAAGCTATCCGTTAAATTCTTTTGAAGGTGAATATGTAACTGTCAGAAATTCCGACGGTAAATTATTCAGAGGTACGTTTTTATTGAATAATCCTGCCAGCCATGTTAACAGGAATGTAAATTCAGAAAAACGGGAACATAATAATATGTCAATAAGACTTGACGAAGAAGTGAATTCTAAAGATGATGTTTTGAAACTGGGAATTGACGTCGGGGATTTTATTTTTTATGACAACAGATTTGAACATACAGAAAGCGGATTCATTAAATCCAGATTTCTTGATGATAAAGCTTGTGTAGCGGTTATGATCGAACTGATAGATAAATTGTTAAAACAGAAAAATTATAAAGAGACTGCTTTTTATTTTTCTAACTATGAAGAAGTCGGTCATGGATCGTGTGTCGGAATTCCGGATTCAGCAGAAGAGCTTTTAGTTTTAGATATGGCAGTAATTGGTAACGGGTGCAGCGGCAGGGAAGATGCTGTTTCAATTTGCGTAAAAGATTCAACAGGTCCTTATGACTTTAATGTGACGAACAAGCTTCGTGAACTTGCAAAAAAGAATAAGATAAATTATGTAACGGATATTTATCCGCATTACGGTTCGGACGGAAGCGCAGCATTAAGCGCCGGCTATGATGTAAGGGTGGGTTTGATCGGACCCGGAGTTTCTGCTTCGCATGGCGTAGAGAGAACGCATGAAAAGGGATTGATTGAAACTTATGAGCTGACCAAGGCATATATTGACTGGTTTGAAAACAGGAATAAATAAATTTTATTTTTTTTATCAGATTATAATTTTAAACAGGAAATAATTTTTGAAAAGAATAGTATCAGGCATAAAACCATCCGGCGATCTTACAATTGGAAATTATCTCGGAGCAATGAAAGGCTGGGCTGAAAATCAGAATCCGGAAAATGAAAATTTTTTCTTTATTGCAAATCTTCATGCCATAACTGTAAGGCAGGATGCAGAGCAGCTCAGAAAAAGAAGTCTTGATATTGCCGCCTGGCTTGTTACTGTAGGAGTAGATCCGAATAAATCAGTGATATTCGTCCAATCAATGCTTCCGGCTCATAGTGAGATATGCTGGATATTGAATAATTATGTAACTATGGGTGAACTGGGAAAGATGACGCAATTTAAGGATAAGTCTTCTAAATCAGGGAAAGATGGGCAGCTTGCAGGACTTTATGATTATCCTGTATTAATGGCAGGAGATGTGTTATTGTATGATGCAGATGAAATTCCCGTTGGTCTGGATCAGACACAGCACGTTGAATTATCCCGTACCATAGCGCAGAGATTCAATAATCAGCATGGAGAGACATTTAAGATTCCAAAAGCAACTTTGTCAAAGACATCTTCAAAGATAATGTCTTTAAATGAACCGGATAAAAAGATGAGCAAGAGCGGATCTGCAGACAGTTACATTATACTGGAAGATCATAAAGATTCAGTAATAAAAAAATTCAAACGGGCAGTTACAGATTCGGGAAGTGAAATCAAACATTCAAAAGATAAACCTGCCGTAAGTAATCTTTTAAACATTTATTCTGAATTTTCCGGAAAGACAATAGCGGAAATTGAAAAAGATTATGAAGGAAAAGGTTATGGACAATTCAAAGGAGATCTTGGAGAATTAGTAGCTGAAAAACTGATTAAACTGCAAAATTCATTTTCAGAACTCAGAAATGATGAAGACAGACTTGAGGGGATCATTAGAGAGGGTAATAAAAAAGCCGGAACCATTGCAAATGAAAAGATGTCAATAATAAAAAATATCCTCGGACTTTTATAACCGGATAGAAATTTACAAGTAAAAGTAATTCATCAGATATCGAATCGATGAAAGTTATTAAAGATTTATTTTAAACAAAAAAAATCAAAGAAAAAGAAAGAGTAATTTAAATTGATAGAGCCGTCACCAAAAGATAAAATAAAACAGGAAGAGTTAAAAAACAGTGGTGAGATCCCGGTGCATGTGGCAATCATAATGGACGGAAACGGCAGATGGGCTAAATCGAAAGGTCTGTCGAGAGTCTTCGGACATAATGAAGGTGTTAATTCTGCCAGAGATATCGTAGAAGCATCAGGACAGCTTGGAGTAAAATATCTTACATTATACACTTTCTCTACGGAGAACTGGAGACGACCAAAGAATGAGATAACTTTATTGATGAAGTTACTTATACGATCGATCAGAGATGAGACAGACAGACTTCATAATAATAATGTCAGATTGATAGCCACCGGAAATTTATCAGGTCTGCCGGACAAAGTTATTAAAGAGCTTAACGATGCGATGGATAAAACAAAGGATAATAAACTTATGACATTGAATCTTGCTTTGAATTACAGCGGCAGATGGGATATATTGAATGCCGTAAAAAGTGTATTAAAGGAACATAATACTTCAAAATTTGATTTAGACAATTTTACTGAACAGGATTTTGAAAAATTTTTATCAATGAGTCAGATTCCAGATCCGGATCTGATGATCAGAACCGGAGGCGAGTACAGAATAAGTAATTATATGCTGTGGCAGATAGCGTATAGTGAGATATACATAGACAGTAACTTCTGGCCGGACTTTAAACGAAATCAATATTATAAAGCAATATCGGAATTCCAGAAAAGGGAGAGAAGATTCGGTATGACAAGTGAACAATTAAATAAGAAAAAGGCAAAATAAAATAATGCATAGAAACACATTAAGTAAAATTTCAACTATTCTCATTTTTATATTAATTTTATCATATAATAATTCATATTCTCAGGCTGAAGGACCTTCCACTTACAAGATTGCTAACATAAGTACAAAAGGTAACAGTAATTATGAAACTTCAACAATTATTTCATATTCAGGATTAAACACGGGACAGGAAATAATTGTACCGTCAGATCAGACAAGAGAAGCCATTAATCGTTTATGGAAAATAGGAATTTTTGCCGATGTAAAAATATACGTCGATAAGAAATTCGGGAATGACATTTATCTTGTAATAGAAGTTGAAGAGTTACCGAGAGTTGAGAGGGTTGATATTACAGGAAATGATGAGTTCTCTGATGATGATCTTGCTGATCATATAAATCTCGTATCGGGAGAAATTTTATCGGAGCAGAAACTTCAGGATATAAAATA
This sequence comes from Ignavibacteria bacterium, assembly GCA_018058125.1. Taxonomy (GTDB): domain Bacteria; phylum Bacteroidota; class Ignavibacteria; order Tepidaquicellales; family Tepidaquicellaceae; genus JAGPCH01. The sequence continues at coordinate 3,492 of JAGPCH010000036.1, forward strand.
CAATCTGGAAAAGTATTATGCAGATGAAGGATACGGACTTGCGAAAGTATCGGTTGATAAACTGATCTCTGCAGGCAATGAAGCAAGAGTAAGAATAAAAATAGACGAAGGCAATAAACTAACGGTAAGAAACATCATATTTGAGGGGAATAAGAGTATTTCCTCAAGTGATCTTAAAAGCGCTATGGATGAAACATCCGAAGCTGTCTGGTGGAATATTTTTGACGGAGCTACGTTTGATAAGAAAAAATATGAAGCTGATAAAGTACTGATTGAAAATTATTATAAGGAAAACGGATATAAAGATGCTTTTATAGAGGATGAAGAACTGATCATTCTCCCATCAAAAGAAGATGTGAACATTAAGCTTAAGATAAGTGAAGGCAAGAAATATTATATAAATAACATAGAATTTGTAGGCAATACATTATTTGATCCGGATCTGTTGACAGCCAGGCTTGGTTTCAGAAACGGAGAAATATTTAATTCCAAGAAACTGAATGAGAATCTTTATGGAAATGAAAGCGAGTCAGATCTTAGTTCTATGTATCTTGATAAAGGATATCTTTCATTCAATGCAGAAGTAGAGGAAATAACAGTTGATCCAAATAAAGTAGATCTAAAGATTATTTTAAATGAGGGAATCCAGTTTAAATTCGGACAGATAAGTTTTGAAGGTAATGATAAGACACAGGATAAAGTAATTAGGAGAGAGTTATATACGTTACCCGGTGATTATTTCAGCAAGAGCGCAATTAAAAGAAGCATGCAGCAATTATCAGGACTGAATTATTTTAATCCTGAAAAATTGTCCCAGGATATTTCGCTGGCTAATGACAGCACGGTCAATATGAAATATCTCGTTGAAGAGAAATCATCGGATCAGTTCAATGCTTCAGTCGGATACAGCGGCAGCTACGGTGTGACTGGTACTTTAGGGCTTACTTTCAATAATTTTGATATTGCACAGCCATTTCAGGGAGGAGCCGGTCAGATATTATCATTTAACTGGACATTCGGAACAGGCGGTACTTACAGAACTTTTGATCTGGGATTTCAGGAACCCTGGCTTTGGGATACACCTACGCAATTTGGGTTTAACATTTTTGATACAAGACAGAATCAGGGAGTAGATCTGAAAGAAACGGGAGCTTCCATAAATATCGGAAGAAGATTTAAATTTCCGGATGATTATTTCAGAGGTGACTGGACATTAAAATTTCAGAGAACAGATGTAATAAACGGTGATCAGTATTATCAGGAAGGTGAAAGAAGTCAGTTCAGTATCAGACAGATAATTTCAAGATCAACGGTTTTCGAACCGGTGTTTCCTACTTCAGGAACAAAAGTATCCAACTCGACAGAGTTTTCGGGAGGATGGTTATTGCCCGGATCCATTAATTTTATAAAGAACATATTTCTAACAGAAGCCTTTACTCCATTAACTCTGAACAGAAAATTAGTTTTATTTTCAAACTTTCAGTTTTCTTTTGTAAACTCTACGGCAGGTGATGATTATCTCCCGCCTACGGAGACTTTTTACATGGGAGGTAACGGGCTGACATATAATACAATTGCTTTAAGGGGATACGATGACAGAAGCATAGGACCGAAGAATTCATTCGGAAGTCCGATTGGAGGAACTGTAACTACAAAATTCGGAATAGAGCTGAGATATTCTTTGTCCCAGGATCCGATTCCGATTTTCTTACTGGGATTTCTTGAAGCAGGAAATGTCTGGTCGGACATAAATAAAACCGATCCGTTTGATCTTTACAGATCTGCGGGATTCGGTACTAGATTGATATTACCGGCTGTAGGGCTGGTTGGATTTGACTTCGGTTATGGATTTGACCGGAGAGCAGCAGACGGGCAACCGCCTGAATTGTTATTTCACTTCCAGTTTGGAAGAGGATTTTAATTAACAAAAATAAAAAACAAAACAAACTAAAATAAAATAAAAGGAGAAATTTTTTTGAAAACAAGTTATGCAAAATATCTGATAATGACATTGGCTTTTGTCTCAATGTTTTTTTATAATGAAGCAAATTCACAGATAAAAATCGGATTTGTAGACAGTGAAACAATTCTGAAACAGCTTCCTGAAGCGCAGAAAGTTCAGTCTGAGCTCGAAGGATTACAAAAACTTTATCTTGATACAATTCAGACAAAGGAAAACGATCTGAAATCTAAAGCAGAAATATTTAAAACTCAGTATGATGACGCTCAAAAAAGAGTTGAAGCAGGAGAGATAACATCTGAAGCAGAAATGAAACAACTTCAGTCATCTATAGGCGAGCTTCAGAATGAAATACAGGGTTTAAGCGAGAGTTTCGAAATGTATAAACAGACAGTCCAGAATAATCTTCTTCAAAAGCAGTCAGAGCTTTTTAAACCGGTTAAAGAAAAAATCACAAAGACAATTGAGGATGTTGCAAAATCTATGAAGATCAATTTTGTGTTTGATAAAGCAGACGGAACCATGCTTTATGGTGACAAGGAGTTTGATATTACCTTTAAAGTGCTTGATAAACTAAAATAAATTTCTAAGCTACGCTGAGCAATAAAAAACTAAGGATTTTTTGCCTGTCTGAAAATTACAGGCATTTTAATGTAAATTTACAAATGCTATGATCATTAAGTATAAATCATTATTTATCTTATTCTTTTTCATTCCGGTTGTTTTTTCTTCAATAGATATTTCAGCGCAGACAAAAGTCGGATATATAGATTCAAAAAAAATTATAGACGGCATGCAGGATTCGAGAGATGCAAAAGCGAGACTGGATAATCAGGTGACGGAATGGCAGACTGAATTAAAAGTATTGCAGGACAGTCTTCAATCCATGAAGGATGATTTTGAAAAAAAGAAGCTGATCTTAACGGACCAGCTTAAAGAGCAAACGGAAACACAGATAAAAGACCTTGAAACAAGAGTTACCAATTTCAGAACAGAGAAATTTGGTGAGAATGGTGAATATTTTCAGAAACAAACGGAATTCATGAAACCGGTTCTCGATAAAGTATTTAAGGCAATAGAAATTGTAGCCACTGAAGGTAATTATGATTATGTGTTTGACCGAAGCAGTGAAATATTGCTGTTATTTGTAAATGAAAATTATGATCTGACCTTAAAAGTAATAAATACTCTGGAAGGAAAATGATGAAGCTGAAAGATATCGCAGGGTTGATAAAGGGCAGTGTAGAAGGGGATAATGAGCTTGAGATTAAGGGAATTGGTAAAATTGAATCAGCCGGTTCTGATGAAATTACATTCATCTCTAATCCAAAGTACGAAAAATATTTCAATTCCACATCTGCAGCTGCTGTGATATTATCTGATGAATTTGATATAAAAACCGGAAGAGAAGACATATCCGTCATAAGAGTTCCGGATCCGTATAATTCGTTTTTGATTTTGCTGGAATATTTTGAGAAAGAAAAAGAAAGTAATCTGGCGGGTATTTCAGAGAATGTTCATACCGGAAAAAATACAATATTCGGTGAAAATGTATTTGTTGCTGATTTTGTAAATTTTGGTGATGACTGTAAAATCGGGAATGGTACAAAAATTTATTCTAATACAACGATAGAAAAAAATTGTGAGATAGGATCAGGTTGTAAGATTTATCCTAATGTTACAATTTACAGGAATTGCATTATAGGAAATAATGTGATCATACATTCAGGAACAGTCATTGGATCGGACGGATTTGGTTTTGCCAGGCAAGATGACGGGACATATAAAAAGATTCCTCAGACAGGCAGGGTAGTGATTGAAGATGATGTAGAGATTGGTTCTAACTGCAGTATAGACAGAGCTACATTAGGTGAAACAAAGATATGTAAAGGAGTAAAACTGGATAATCAGATACAGGTAGCGCACAATGTTATAATAGGAGAAAATACTGTGATTGCCGCACAGGTAGGAATAGCCGGCTCGACCAAGATAGGAAAAAGGTGCATGATCGGCGGTCAGTCAGGTATAGTCGGACACATAGAAATTTGTGATGATGTGATAATTGGCGCAGCAGTAGGGGTAAGTAAGTCAATTGAGAAACCGGGACTCTATACAGGTTATAGAATAAAACCCCACAGAGAAGATCTTAAAACTGAAATCAGTATCCGAAACATTCCAAAGCTGGAAGACAGGATCAGAGCGTTAGAAAATAAAATTTCCGAATAATAAATTATGTTAGAAAAACAACAGACCATTCAGAGAGAAGTTACATTGTCGGGAGTAGGACTTCATACCGGAAATAAGTCCAACATGACCTTTAAGCCTGCGCCTGAGAATTATGGCGTTAAATTTAAAAGAATCGATCTCAAAGATTCACCTGAGATACCTGCGGATATTGATCATGTCATAGATATATCAAGAGGTACTAATATAGCAAAGGATGGAGCGGAGGTGCATACTGTCGAGCATGTACTGGCAAGTATAATGGGATGTGAGATTGATAATATAGTAGTAGAGCTTGATTCTAATGAACCTCCAATAATGGACGGTAGTGCAAAAGATTATGTGGAGACTTTAAAAAGTGCAGGAATAATTCAGCAGGATGCCAAACGTGATTATCTGGTAATTGAAGATACAGTTCATTTTCAGGATGAGAAGAATAATGTTGATATAGTTGCTTTGCCTTTAAAAGATGATTTCAGAATTTCTGTAATGATTGATTATAATAATCCTGCACTTGGCGTTCAGCATACCGGATTATTCAGTCTTGATAAGGAATTTGAAAAAGAGTTTGCTCCTTCCAGGACATTTTGTTTTCTAAGTGAAGTCGAATATTTGAGAAAGCAAGGACTTATAAAAGGCGGAGATCTTAACAATGCGATTGTCATTGTTGATAAAGATGCCAGTATTGAAGAACTTGATGATATGAAGAAGAAACTTGGCATTGAAGAAAGTATTATTCTCGGATCAAACGGGATTATAAATAATAAAGCACTGAGATTTAAAAATGAACCGGCAAGACATAAACTTCTCGACCTTATTGGTGATCTTGCTTTGATAGGAGCTCCGATAAAAGGTCAGATACTTGCAGCTCGACCCGGTCATAAATCTAATGTTGAGTTCACAAAAATGCTGAGGAAACTCTATTTACAGAAAAAGATAGAGAAACAGTTTCAGGTGATGAAGTCAAAAGATTGTGTATTTGATATTGAGGCAATACTTGAAATTATGCCGCACAGATACCCGTTTCTTCTGGTTGACAGGATAATAGAAATGGAAGTTGATAAGAGAATTGTCGGAATTAAAAATGTAACTTATAATGAGCCTTTCTTTAACGGACATTTCCCTAATAAAAGGGTAATGCCCGGAGTACTTATTGTAGAAGCCATGGCTCAATGCGGGTTTATTCTTTTGTTAAATAATCTTGACGACCCTCAGCAGAAGATGGCATATTTTGCATCTATAGAAAAAGTAAGATTCAGAAAACCGGTAGTCCCGGGAGACCAACTTGTATTCGAAATGTTCCTTCTTTCATACAAACGTGGTATATGCAAAATAGCCGGAAAGGCTTATAAAAACTTTATAGGCGGTGAACTTGCCTGTGAAGGTGAATTCATGGCTGCAATAATTGATAAATAATCAGAGTAAAAAAATTTCGGATTTATTCTGAATCATTCTGAATCATTCTGAATCATTCTGAATCATTCTGAATCATTCTGAATCATTCTGAATCATTCTGAATCATTAAGTGCTTCTATTC
>JAGPCH010000438.1 GCA_018058125.1 Ignavibacteria bacterium
CTTGACGGTTATATTAAATGGGAAGAAAAAAGATTTGACGAATCCATAGAGCTTTATAAAAAGGCGGTTGCGCTTGATCCCGATTATGTGGATGCTTATGACGGATGGGCATATTCTTTGTATGAACTTAAGAAATATGATGAAGCTGCCGAAATTTACAGAAAAGCTTTGAGGCTTGATCAGAATAATACTTATACAAATCATTACTTTGGAATGAATCTCGAAGCGCAGGGAAAGACTGACAGTGCAGTTATGTTTTATGAAAGATCAATAAAATTTGATCCGTCTTATGATCATGTATATGTAAGCTATGGCGATCTGCTTTTTGAACAAAAAAAATATGATCAGGCTGCCGGGATGTATCATAATGCAATTGATCTTGAAAGACGGGAGTATGATGCTTATGCAGGACTTGGAATAGTATACTCGGAGCAGAATAAACCGGAAGAAGCTTTGACTGCATTGAACAAATCAATTGAAATAAATCCGGGTAAAGCAAAGACATACTTTGATGCAGGCAATGTTCTTGTAAAAATGAATAAATTCAAAGAAGCCGGTGAAATGTATTCCAAAGCTCTGAAACTTGACTCTGCAAATTCAGAGTATTATTTAAAAATAGGATCTGATCTTGCCGAACAATCAAAAGACATTGAAGCTATAGAGATTTATAAAAAAGCAATTAAAAACATACCATCAGATTCGGCAATATTTTCTGAGAAGATACTTGACATAAGAAAAGAAAAGACTTTACCGGAATAATAGCTTTGAGCCTTTGCAGTTATTCCAAAATATTTGCAAGAATAGTTCTAATTAAAGTATACTCTCTATTCAATTTCCTGATTTGAAATTTTCCCTCTGCTCTCTGAAGTGGTTTCTTCCAATTTTAGAGATACATCCTTAAGCGGAACTCCGCCTTTAATACCAAAATCCAAAGTGCGAATTGGGAACGGGATCACAATGTCATTTTCATTATAAGCTTTTTTTATTTTCATTATTGCTTCACTTCCAACTTTCAGCCATATCGCTTGTTCGGGTGATTTTGCCCATAGACGTATTATGAAATTTATCGAGCTGTCGCCAAATCCCTCATAATAAAAAGTTGTTTCTTCCCCTTCTGCCAGACCATCAATACCTTTTACTGCTTCAAGTGTGATCTCCTTTACTCTTTCAAGATCTTCGCCATAAGAGATCCCGATATTCAGATCAAATCTCCTCTTCCCAAGCATAGTATAATTTACTATAGGATTTTGAAAAACATCTTTATTAGGGATAATTACAATCTGTCCCTGAAATGTATGCATTACAGTATCACGCAAATTAATATTATTAACTTTCCCCATATAATCCTTTATTTTTACAATGTCATCAATATTTATGGGTTTTCTCAACGAAATGAAAATTCCACAAATGAAATTGGCAGCAATATCCTGAAAGGCAAATGCAAGAGCAAGACCTATTATGCCGGCGCCTGCCAGAATAGAAGTTACGGCTTTATCAAGCTGAAGTATGCTCAGAGATATAAAAATTATTATGCCAATGAGGAACATATAAATTACGGATTCAAAAAGACTGTTAAGTGTTTTGTTTTTTGAAACCTTTGTTAATAATTTAGCAGACAGATCTCTCAATTTGCGGGCTGTAAAAATACCTGTTACAAGCACGACAGCCGCAAGAAAAATATTCGGAAGCATTTTTATTAATTCCTGCACCCAAAGAGTCAGCTTGTTCGAGATCAGTTCATAAAAACTTCCAACATCCATTTTTTTGTGTAATATTTATTTTTTAACCTGATTAACTTAATTTCTTACATCGTAATTTTCAAGTTTAAACTATTAATATTAATAATAAAATTTTTTTCCGTTAATTCTATGTGATTTTGCTTACTCTACTTTCAGAGTACCCATGGATTTATTTATGTACACTTTCCGTAAACCTGAATATTAGTTTTATTCTAAAATCAAATAACTGTAAAATTCATCTTATGAAATGATTGAAAACTAAATTGTTATTGTATTTAATTTAGAAATATCTAATGTTCCTTTGTAAAGTATATGAGGAATTCTATGATACAATAAAGTAGGTTTGCCAATAGCGATCATCTCTTTATAGTAATCTTTTGTTGCCTGAGGGAGTGAAGAATATTTAACAGTTTCTTCAGGGCGGTACTGAATAAAATTATCTTTATCTAATTTATCTTTAACGTTCACTTGAGCATACAGATATACAATAGAATTTTCCGGGTCTAGAATTTCAGGTTCTACTTCAAAACATGTCATTGTAAAATCCGGATCTCCTCCGGCTTCAATGCGCGCCTGCTTTATATCATTTGGATCTACAGCCGAAAAATGAAGTACATCATTCCATAGACAATTGAGAATGGGAATTCGATGCAGGGTTAAGCTTTCTCGTCCTGTGTATTTCTTGAATTCCTGTTCGTAAATTTCGGGGTATATTTCTTTAAGAATATTCAAGGGATATAGGATATTGCCTTTCAGATTTTTAGAAACTCTGTGATAAAGATAACTCATATAGCAAATGTTATGTTCTTAAGATCAAAATAGAAATGACCGGTACGAAAATCAATTTCATTTTAAACTTAATGATTGATAAGTAAAATTCAGTAAATTTCATTGAAGGTAACTTATATAAGGACATGAATTCATC
>JAGPCH010000439.1 GCA_018058125.1 Ignavibacteria bacterium
AAACTGTATATACACAGGAAGTTTATATACCTGTAGGTGGAGGCAATAATATTTTACTCGACAGCGCAGAGAACGGACTTTCACGATGGACTTCATCAGGGGGCTGGGGACTTTCAACATCACTTCCTCATTCAGGAACTTATTCTTTTTCAGACAGTCCAACGGGAAGTTATTCCAATACAACTACCCGTTCATTAACACTTACTGTTCCATTGAATGTATCAGCCAGCCCGGTTCTTAAACTAAGCTACTGGTATAAACATACAATCGACACGCTTGATAATGCGTATGTTGATATTTCAAATGATAACGGCGTGACGTGGACCTCGCCGAGATATTACAATAAAACTGCTAATAGCTGGATAAGAGAGGTTATAGATATTTCTTCAATAGCCGGCGGTTCGACATCTCTGAAGATCAGATTCTCATTGATCAGTAACGGATCAGTTACAGCAGACGGAATTTATATAGATGACATTAAGCTGACAGGATATAATGTCACTCCAACCGGTATAGTTAACAATAATGAAATACCGGCACAATATTCACTTTCACAAAATTATCCGAATCCATTTAATCCGAATACTGTAATAAATTATCAGATTAAAAATCAGGAAAATGTATCAATAAAAATTTATGATATGCTGGGAAAAGTTGTAATGACTCTTGTAAATGAAAATCAAACAGCAGGAAATTACTCGGTCTCTTTTGACGGGAGCCGTCTCTCAAGCGGATTGTATTATTATAAATTACAAAGCGGAGATTTTTCCGATACGAAGAAAATGCTTCTTGTAAAATAATCCAGGAAGATTTAAAACTATTATTATTAAACCGGATCTTACCAGTCCGGTTTTTTTTATAATAAAAGTTTTCACTTCAATTTCAAATTTAGTTTTTTATTTTACCAAAATGAAAAATGAATTTGTAAAGATCTGCAGAATATCAGAAATCTACAACCGGAAAGGCAAAAGATTTCAGCTTGATGATGAAAATGAAATTGCCGTTTTCAGGGTCGGAGACAATTACTATGCGGTTGATAATATCTGCCCGCATAATCACACTACACAAATGTATGACGGATATGTTGAGGATATGTATGTTGCTTGTCCCGTGCATGGTTATCAGTTTCATCTTGAGACCGGAAAGCAGCCAACCAAACTTGGTTGCAGACTCAGAACTTTTGAATTAAAAATTGAAAATGAATGGATCTGTGTAAAGAAGCCGGAAGAAAAGCGGTTCGACTTTGACTATGATTTGGAATGATTTAAAATGATGACTATGACTGGGTTTGAACTTTTTTCCGAAATTATTTTTGAACTTATCCTATAATCCGGAATAATAAATTTGTATACATTGAAGATTTATAAATTGATGATTGAAATTATTTGAATGATAACATTACAAATATCATTAAACAGAAATGTATTGAAGCCGGTTTTATAAAAGCCGGGATATCAAAGGCTGTTGTGCTGAAGGAAGAAGGTAATTATTTAAAAAAGTGGCTTGATGAAGAAATGAATGCCGGTATGAATTGGATGAATAATACTTATGAAAAAAGGATCAATCCGGAGCTGGTAATGAGCGAAGTGAAATCCGTAATTTCACTTGCACTATTATATGACACCCCTTTTGCTCACAAAGAAGATCCGGATATTCCGAAAATATCCCGTTACGCATGGGGCGAAAAAGATTACCATAAGATCATTAAGAAAAAACTAAAAACTCTTTGCAAGGAAATTGAAGAGTTAAGGGATAGTTTAAGAACAAGATCATATATCGATGACGGACCTGTGATGGACAAAGCCTGGGCTGTAAGAAGCGGGATCGGATGGCAGGGAAAGCATTCAAATGTAATAAATAAAGATTTCGGAAGTTTTTTCTTTATTGCTACTATACTGATAAATACCGATCTGGAGTACGATGAACCGGTTGAAGATCTTTGTCGAGGATGCTCTCTTTGCGTAAGCGCCTGCCCTACGGGAGCTATACATGAAGAGTATTCAGTCGATGCAAATCTTTGCATCTCATACCATACTATAGAAAACCGGAATGATATTCCCGGCGATATTGATCTGAGCGGGTGGGCATTTGGTTGTGATATCTGCCAGGATGTGTGTCCTTTCAATGACAATAAAATTTTTACCAATAATGAATTGTTCTTTCCAAGAAAGGAAATTTTCGGTAAGAGCGTTGAAGATTATTTATCTTTAGATGAAGATGCTTTCAATAGAATGTTTGAAGGGACGCCTGTCAGAAGAACCAAATACAAAGGTTTTATCAGAAATATTAATAAACTAAAATATTAAACATCACACAGAATGAAAAAAATATTAATTATTCTTTTACTTACAGCTATAAATTTTCCTGCAGCCGGTTTTTCTTTTTCTAATAGCCTATCTTCAACAGCTCCACTTGAAAAATGGACAGGAGTCTGGATCGGACAGCTTGACATAAAAACTTCAGACGGGAAATCAAGCACGGTTGAAATGACTTTAACAATTTCGGAAACCGGAACTCCTGGGGAATGGAAATGGGTAACAAACTATGGCGGTAAATTAACGAAAGACTATATTCTAAGATCAGTTGATGCCGAAAAAGGACTTTATTTGCTTGATGAGAACAGTTCGATTGTTCTTGATTACTTTTATTCCGATAATGC
>JAGPCH010000440.1 GCA_018058125.1 Ignavibacteria bacterium
AGATACATTAAGAGCGAAATTGTTATGGGTACGATCATTTCATGAGATATATAATCCTGTCCTTGCGCTTGAAATATTGAAAGCATTAAAAGAAAATTTCCCGGATGCAGAGCTATGTATGGTAGGACCTGACAAAGACGGTAGTCTTGAGAAAGTGAAAGTTAAAGCTACTGAGCTTGGGATAAATGATTCGCTGAAGTTCACCGGCAAACTATCAAAAGAAGAATGGCTGAAATTGTCTGAAGAATATGACATTTTTATTAATACAACTAATTTTGATAATCATCCGGTAAGTGTGATAGAAGCAATGGCATTGGGGCTTCCGGTAGTTTCAACAAATGTCGGAGGACTGCCGTTTCTGATTGAGAATAATAAGGACGGGATACTTGTCAACCCCGGCAATAAGGAAGAGTTTGTGATTTCAATAGAAAAATTAATTTCGGATAATAAGTTGGCAACTGATCTTGCTGTAAATGCACGAAAGAAAGTCGAAGAATTTGACTGGGAGGTTGTCAAGCTCAAATGGTTTGATCTTATAGATTCTGTTACAAAAAAATAATAATAGACATTGTCATTTCTTGAATTAAGTCTGAAACTGAAAGGATTCCCTCTCAGAGAAGCGGAAAGAGAATTATCCAAACTAAAAAATCTGTCTCATTCAGATTTCAGGTCATGGCATGAAAATAAAAGATGGGAAATAGTAAAATATCATTTTGATAATAATGAGTTTTACAGAAGCAGGTTTGGAGATAAATTACCGGAGAGATGGGAAGATATTCCGTTGCTGGTAAAAACAGATTATCAGAAATCAGGGTATAATGTGATATCAAAAACATTTGATAAAAAGGAAGTTTATTCAGGTTATACTTCAGGCTCATCTGGACATCCGTTTAATTATTATAAAGATAAATTTGCGCATGCTATGACCTGGGCATTGATAAAAGACAGATACACAAATTTCGGTCTCACGCTCGATTCAAAACAGGCGAGGTTCTACGGGATCCCTCTTGAGAAGAAGGATTATTACATAGAAAAGACGAAAGACTATTTATCAAACAGAGTAAGGTTCCCTGTTTTTGATCTGTCGGATGAAATGCTTGGAAATTTTCTTGAAAAATTCAGACAGGAAAAATTTGATTATGTATACGGGTATACAAATTCGATAGTGCTTTTCGCAAGGTATTTGATAAGAGAAAATGTGATCTTAAAAAATGTATGTCCCGGTCTGAAAATCTGTATCTGCACATCAGAGAACTGTACTGAAGAAGACAAAAATATTATTGAAAAAGCATTCGGTGTAAGAGCAGTAAATGAATACGGGACCTCTGAGGTTGATCTGATAGCATTCGAAACAGAATCGGGTAAATGGCTGCTTTCCAATGAGAATATTTATATTGAAGTTATCGGTGAAGACGGTAAACAAATAACTGAAGGAGGTGAAGGCAGGATTTTGCTGACAGCACTGCATAATAAAGCAATGCCTTTCATAAGATATGAAATTGGTGATAAGGCTGTGATAGCTCCGGGTAAAAATGAGATAGAGTTAAAAAGAATACTTGGAGGTGTAAATGATATTGTGATCCTTCCGAGCGGAAAAAAATCTTCAGGAGTTTCATTCTATTTTATTACAAGAAGCATAATGGAAAAAATTGATTCTCTTAAGGAGTTTATAATCAGACAGGTTGCTCTTGATAAGTTTGTATTTGATGTCGTATCGGATGAAGAAATTTCCGACAGTGATAAAAAAATGATACAGAAAAATCTTGATATGTATCTTGAAACCGGTCTTAGTTTTGAGATAAACAGAGTTGATAAGATCAAAAGAACGAAGGCGGGAAAAATGAAGCATTTTTATTCTGAGCTTGGCGATCTCCGGAAAAAGGAAGCGGGACAGGATTGAAATTAGCAATATTAACTCAGTACTTTTATCCGGAAACGGGAGCGCCTCAAAACAGATTACTGGAGCTGGCTCGTCTCTTTAAGAAAGACGGCTGGGAAGTATCGGTGATAACTGCAATGCCAAATTATCCTAAAGGAAAAATATTTGATAAGTACCAGGGGAAATTTATGGTGAAAGAAGAACTTGACGGTATGCAGGTTATAAGATACTGGCTGTATGCATCAAACGCTCCAAAAAGTATTCCGAGAATAATATCAATGCTTACATTCTCATTTACAACTTTATTTGGAAAAGGATTTTTAAAAAATTTCAAACCTGATTATATACTTGTCGAAAGTCCGCCTCTGATACTTGGACTTACTGCATTGATCCTTTCAAGATTATGCGGAGCAAAATTAATAATGAATGTTTCGGATATCTGGCCAATGACAGCGAAAGAGCTTGGTTCGATAGGTGACGGAAATATATATGATACACTGGAGAAACTTGAAAAATATATCTATAGGAATTCTTTTTTATGCACAGGGCAGTCTGAAGAGATCACGGATCATATAAAAACCTCAGGCGGAAATAGAACTTATCTTTTCAGAAACGGAGTAGATATAAAGAGATTTGAAAACGGCAGTAAAAAGAAATCAGACGAATCTGGAAATTTGAAAATTATATATGCCGGACTCATCGGTCTTGCTCAGGGGATTCCTGATATTGCAATGAATGTAGACTTTGCAGGAGCCGGATCAGAGCTTCATATTTACGG
>JAGPCH010000441.1 GCA_018058125.1 Ignavibacteria bacterium
GAAATGCTTTTCCCGGTTTTAATGGAATCAGAACAGATACAATAAATGGAACTAAAGCAATGCTCCACCAGGGTAAGTATATACCTGCCAGATAACTAAGTGATGCCATTAAAACTAATGATAATACAAATTTCAAATTCTTTATTTTTATATTTTATTTAAAAAGTTTAAATCTATTTATCTATTTTGAAAAATTCATTTTCCATTTTACCCGATTGTCATTCTGTTCATCTTTTTTCATTAACCATAAAGGGTAATATTTTCCCTCAGCCCAGTAAGTAATAAAATCATCGTAAAATCTGCTACCCGGATTTCCGCTTTGACCGCCGGGATATATTCCGTAAGCTTCTGTTTCCTCAGTAAGCTGTACTACCATCCTCCAGCTTGGTCCGTGAATTGTTTCGGTTGCATTGATATTATGTTTACTGCCCCCTATCGGAATATTATATCTGCCAAATGGAGCAAGTCTTGATAAATGATTTATCTGCGTCCCTTTGAATTTTTCCCATTCCAGTCTTCCTTTGCTCTCATGTTTTGTCAGCTGCTCAGAAGTAGTCTTAAAAGCTGCTGTTACACGATCACTTAAGGTTTCTTTTTGATCTGTTGTTATATCATCTGTAAATACAAAATCAGAATCGCTTAACAATCCGCTGATCAATGATGTTTCGTCAGGGTATTTTATAATTTTAGGAGCATCTTTATAGTCGTCATCGTAGATCGTTTTATAAAAATTCATCCAGAATAATTCGAAAACTGTTGCTCCCTTTGATCCGGCATCATTTCTGAGATCCCAGCTCTTTAACAATTCCAGATATTTCTTTTCATCCGGTGTTAAACCATTTTCATCTATGTTTTTTAGAATCAAAGGTCTAACAACTTCAGCTACCAGATTATAATTATCCGTTTGTAATTTTTTCATATCTTCAGTCGTTATATTTTCCATAGATGATAATCTTCTGTTGATCTCTTTTCCCCTCCACATTGGATAATTTCTTCCAAGATAATATGGATAAATTTTATCATCTGCCGGTTTCTGATTTGCACTGCTTATAAATCCTCTCTCAGGATTGTACTGAAAAGGCACTTCATCCTGAGGAATCATTGCCTGCCAAAGATAACTGCTGTCGAATCCGGGCATTATAAAATCACCCTGCTCTTTCCATTTTGCCGGCCATTCACCTTGTGTCTTGATTGCTATGTCACCGCTTTTCGAAGCAAATATTACATTCTGTCCCGGAGTTTTTAATTCAATCATTGCATTATTGAAATCATCATAGTTTTCTGCATGATTTAATAAATTAAATGCCTTCAGATCATTGGTTGGATCATTTCCCTTCCATCGGACTGCGTAATATTTATTTTTTGCATTCTTTGTACCGCTGAATTTATTGTCATACATTACAGGACAGAGATCTTTGCCAAGTTTTACATATGAAACAGAATCCGTAAAATCTGGTGAACCATTTATTTTTATAATCTCCGGTCTCCAAATAGTCTGATGCCACTCACCGTTATACCAGTATTCCTTTCTGCTTTCATCTTTGAATCTGATCTCAAAATAATCTCTTACATCCCTGCCCCCGTTTGTAAATCCGAAAGAAATACTGTCATTAAATCCAACTATAACACCCGGAACTCCTGGAAAACTTACTCCATAAACATTGATATTCGGAGCTGTAATCTGTATTTCATACCATATCGAAGGCAGATTCATAGTTAAATGAAGATCATTACTCAGAATAGGAGCTCCGGATTTGGTTTTCTTTCCGCTTACCGCCCAGTTATTACTCCCGTTTTCTCTTTTAGGTTTTTCATTTTCAGTAACATCAATTTCTTCTTTGATCAAATATACAGAATCAATATCACCGGGAATTACCGGAAATACTTTTTGCTGCTGAATCTCCGATCCATCAGGAATTACCGGATCAAGTGAATCCTGAATTACAGGAAACAGAAGATCAAATTTTTCCTTATCAAAATAATTCTTTGCATTCGTCATTTCAAAATCTTCATCAAATCCTGCAAGATCATAACTCATGTATTTCATAAAAAGAACCGTCTTGAGATTATTCCATTTTTCAGGTTTGTATCCAAGCAGCTTATATTCCAGCGGAATTTTTCGCTCCGGCAAATTTTCTATATAAGAATTTACACCTTTGGTATAAGAATCGCATACTGATTTCATAACCGGATCACTTTCTAAAACTTCCAGTGTCTTTTCTGCTGAATAAACAATTCCCAGTCTTCTGAACTCTCTGTCACGTTCCAGCATACCGGCTCCCATCACTTCACTTAATCTTCCTCCGGCGGAAAAGGTCTGCAGTTCCATCTGCCACAACCTGAACTTTGCATGCAAATATCCCTGTACAAAATAAGCATCATTCTCTTTTTCCGCAAATACATGAGGAACGAGTCTTTCATCTATTGATACATTGACCTTCCCGTTTAATTCCGGGAAACCAAGATCTTCGCTAAAATCTTTGTTTATCGGTTCAGCATTCTGCCAGAATCCATGCTGAGGACTTATGAATTTTCCAATTGCGGGAATTTGAAGACCTCCGACTTTCCAGCTTTTATTTAATGCAAATACTAATAAAACTGTTATAACTGTCAGAATAAAAGACTTAAATTTCATCTATATTATTTATTA
>JAGPCH010000442.1 GCA_018058125.1 Ignavibacteria bacterium
CATAATTCATAATTCATAATTCATAATTCATAATTCATAATTCTTAATTCATAATTCTTAATTCATAATTCATAATTCTTAATTCATAATTCATAACTTGTAACTGCATTAGTAAAGTATTCTAAACTTTATAGTGTGCTTGATCTTCTTTAGATCATTAATAACTTCCGGATTATATTTCTTGCTTATATCAGTAATCACATATCCTACATGTTCATTTGTTTTAAGATATTGTCCGATTATATTTATATTATGTCCTGCCAGAACATTATTAATACTTGCAAGAATGCCGGGCATGTTCTCATGGATATGGATTAGACGATGCGCATTCTGAAACTGAGGAAGCTGAATTTCAGGGAAGTTAACACTGTAAAAAGTATTTCCGCTGTTAATAAAATCTATGATCTTCTCCGGAACAAAATTTGCAATGTTCTTCTGAGCCTCTTCAGTGCTGCCTCCTATATGCGGAGTCAGAATTACATTCGGCAATCCCTGCAATTCGGTAATAAATTTTTCATCGTTACCGGAAGGCTCTTCGGGATACACATCTATAGAAGTTCCTTTGATCTTTCCGGAATTTATATTATTAACAAGAGATTTCAGATCGACTACATGCCCGCGGCTGAGATTAAGAAAGATTACACCGTTTTTCATTTGTCTGAATTCTCTTTCACCTATAAAATCTGTATTGCTTTTATTTCCGTCGACGTGAAGAGTCACTACATCAGATTTTTTCAATATTTCGGAAAGTGTGTTGCACTTTTTTGCATTTCCAAGCGCAAGTTTGTCAATGACATCATAGTACAATACTTCCATTCCCAGATCTTCAGCCAGAACCGAAAGCTGAGATCCTATCTTTCCGTAGCCAATAATACCTATCTTCTTTCCTCTTATTTCAAAACTGCCAGATGCTGATTTATCCCAGATTCCTTTGTGAAGCCGGTTACTTTTATCAACAATATTTCTCATAAGAATTATTATCTCCGCAAGTGCAAGCTCCACTACGCTGCGTGTATTACTGAAAGGAGCATTAAAAACAGATATTCCCTGTAACAGGGCGTTGTCCAGATCTATCTGATTAGTACCTATACAGAAAGCTCCAATGGAAATCAATCTCTTGCCATTTCGTATTACATCTTCGTCAATATGTGTTTTGGATCTGATTCCAAGAATTGAAACATTTCTGATCTTTTCAAGCAGTTCTTTTTTATTCAGACTTTTTGCAACTGTCTCAACTTGGTATCCTTCTTTTTTAAAAATTTCAACAGCATCACCGTGAATATTTTCGAGAAGTAAAACCTTGATCCTGTTTTTTGGGTATGATATGGACATTGGCAGTTTATTTAAATACAGGAATTCATCCATGCTTGGAGTTATATGATCTGCTTTGGCAGAAACAATTTCTCTTTCTACATTTTCAGTAAATGCAAAAAACTTATGAGCAATACCAGCTTCTTTTAATTCATAATCTGTATATCCATCACCTATGACATACAATTCACCATTTAGACCTAATTTTTTTAAAAGCTTGATCTTCCCGGAATTTTGACTCAATAGATTAGCTTTATCAAAACCTGTAATGTTTCCTTTCCTGTCATATTCGAGTGAGTTAGCAAATACGTTTTTTTCGGGAATGTTATATTTTTTAACTATAGGGTAAATGATTTCTTTGAATCCTCCGGAAATTATATAAATGTCCTGACCGTATTTTCTGAAAAAGGATTTATTTCTTTTTACTGAATCAGAAACTTTAGAATTTAATTTTTTGATAAGATCACTAAGGTGTGTTCTGTTAGCATTCAGAAGATCAACCCTTCTTGTTAATGACTCTGAAAAGGAAATTTGTCCTTCCATAGATTCGTTTGTGATCTTTTCGAATTCTGAAATCAGCTTTTTTTTATCCGGAGTATTTTTTAGTGAGATCTTGAAAAGTTCATCAAGTGTTTCAAGTCTAATGAAAGTGCTGTCGAAATCTATTATGAAATTTATTTTAGTACTAGTATTTTTCAATTTCAAAAGTGTAAGGCGGAAGTTTATATTATATCAATATGGTAATAATTGAAAAATCAATTTTAAATTTACCATTCAATAATGAAATTATTTTGGAGCGGGAAACGGGACTCGAACCCGCGACTTCAACCTTGGGAAGGTTGCATTCTACCACTGAATTACTCCCGCAATTCAGAATATAAATATCAGTAATATTAATTTTTAAATAAATAAAAATTTTATATACATTAAAGAATAGCAAGCACTAATACAATAATTACCAAAACAAGGATAATTGTTATGAGTGTACCATGATCAAGCGATAATGTATTTTCTGTGTACATTGCCTGATATTGCTGCTGAAAAGTATTCACATTATAACCTTCTTTTACCATGGCAAAAAGATCAACATCGTTATCCCCGTCTCTGTCTGCGAAAAATATTGGAAGAATCAGACTCTTCGGGATAAAAGTGCTTATGTCATATTTCTCATAATCTTCATCCTCAAGGACAAAAAATGGTCTCTCAAGAGTACCTGTGTTTTTGTAGTACTCTACATTTCCTTTAAGAGTGAAATTAAGTATATCAAAATCACCGTCCAAATCAACATCAACAATAACGGGATCCTGAATATTAACATTATTATTTATGTAAACC
>JAGPCH010000443.1 GCA_018058125.1 Ignavibacteria bacterium
TCTCTACACTCTGCGAACCCAGTCCCGTAACCCGTCCTGCCCAATCTCCTTCTATCATCGCCCGACCTTCGAGCTTCAGACCGATCTCTTCAAAAAATGAAATGGCATCGTCGAGGGATTCCACAACGATGCTGACATTGTCCATCCGGTGTAATTTGTTTTTTTTCATGACGACTTTAATTTATTTATATAATGTAATATGTAACGCTATTTCAAAAATCCCGGACTGTACTGTAACATTATCTTTTCCACAAAGCTATAAAGTTAAAATATAATAAAAAACTTCTTTGTGCCATTGTGGTAATAGTAATAGTAAGAGTAAGAGTAAGAGTAAGAGTAAGAATAAGAGTAAGAGTAACAGAATAATATTAAGACAATCTGTAAATATTGGGATCAAGGTTTATAAAGAATTAAGCTAATCATTATGCACCTCAAATCCATAACTTATTGCCTCTTCAAGTATATCAGTATTTATATCCTTTAGCATCCTGAACTTAATGCAGTACCCGCTCACACTAGCCTTGCCGAGTTTTTCTCCGTATGTGTCAGGTAAGTATTTCTTATCTTCAATACCCATGATATAGACAGAGATCCCGTTTGTGTTTGCACTCATACCGATCTGATAAAACTCTCTGGTCTTACCATCAGCATATTTTATAATGCGGGATCCGTAACCAATATTAGGATTGGATACAATCTTACCTGCATCATCTTTACCATCCAGAAACCATAACTTACCTGAAGGCTTTATTTTCAAAATCCTTCTGTGCAGCGCCAGCATGTCGCTGCGTTTTGGCTCAGACTGGCCGGCAATGTACTCTTTGATTTGTGATTTTATGTTCATATAAAATTTAGTTTGTTTACTATGAGTAGATTTTTTAGTTCTTAAAGTAATTCTAATTAAGGAGTAGTTTCAACTATGACGCTTATCGAAGAATGGATTTTTCTCCAAGGGAAGACTCCGGTATATTTACAGATTCACAGTCATTCGGCATTCTCCCCAAACACTAATGTGCCTTTTCCATGATCTTAAAAAGTGTATAAGAAAGTGTTTAATCAGAGCAAAAAAATTTTACCATTCCTGAACTCTTATTCCAACTTGCTCATCCTTTAATGCGAATTCTTTTGCACCCCATGGACGAAGTGTAATTTTATTCAGGTTTGGATGTAATAGTTCAGGATGAGTTGATCTTACTTTTTCATAAACAGATTCAATATCCTTTGTAACCAGCCTGAACTCAGGCTTGTCTTTCTCAGCCAATTCCTTATCCTGAAATAATAGCAGACCCAGTCCATCCTTCTCAATTACATAATAAGGAGATTCTGACTCGAATTCTTCATGCACAATTTTAAACTCCAGACAGTCAACAAATAATTTTAAACTGTCTTTTAGATTTTCATAGAATACACTTGGAACCAGTTGTTCGAATTTCATATGTTTATTATTTTCTTTTAAAGTTTAACAGTTTCGGATAGTCTTTTGTTTATTGCTCAAATATATTTAACTGATTTGTTTTGGGATTTTCTCGCCGTTGTTTGTTTTCCAAAAAAGTTACATGAAAACCTTCTAAAAAAGTAAACTCGTAGAGCAAATTTTTTGGTCACCAACATTGGCTCGAAATTTATTTTTCAGTTTCCATAATCACGGGTAAAGCTGTGGTTTCGTGTGCATAAATTATTTTCCATTCGTTATCTTTTTTCCTGAAGATCAGCGTTCCGACGTAAGGGTCAATTTTCATTTTAATCCCGGATTTTAGCACAAAATCATTACTGCCCGTCCAGGTACAAATGACCAGGTCTTTTGTCAGAAAAGTAAAATCCTGTTTTATTGTTTTAAAATCCATTGATGCTAAAGTTTTAAAAACTTCTGACTGAGAGTCCTTCATTGTTTGAAAGTCTGTAACAGTGGCGTCCGGATTGACTATTCTAAAGTCTGCGTCATTTGAGTAAGGTTTTGCTGCTGCATCTACATCAAGATTTTTAACACCTTTAATTACTTCTTCGATTTTGTTCGAAATTTCATTTTTAATGATCTCTTTTTCGTCAGAAGTTAATTCTGCCGGTTGAGAATCCGCTGTCGGGTTGTCCGGATTTTTACAGCCGCAGACTGCAAAGAAATTCAAGAAAGTAATAATAATTAAAACCGAAAAAAGATTTACTGTTTTCATTGTATGAATGTTTAATATTTAATTTTTAGAATAGTTAATGATTCCTGTGTCATAGCATAACCGGCTGCACAAAATTAAATGTATTTTAAATCATAAAAAGCCGCTGCATTCCCAACCCAATAATGTCCAAATCAATTTATTTATTCTTATCTGATAATTCATCAAACTTCGCCGTCATGGTCGGATTACCTCTTGTTAATTTTTTTATGGTAATATCCTCCGCTTTATTATTTGCAAGGCGCAGGTTGTTTTCAGAAGACAGAAGTGCATCCTTGGTCTTTTGAAGATGGTCAATAGTCTTGTCTATTTCCTCTATGGCAGTTTTGAATTTGCGGCTGGCAAGTTCATAGTTCTTTGCAAAACCTTCTTTGAATTTATTTATGTTATCTTCAAAATTGGATATGTCAACATTCTGACTTTTTATCAGATTAAGCTCTGCCTTATATTTCATTGAATTCATGGCTGCATTGCGGAGCA
>JAGPCH010000037.1 GCA_018058125.1 Ignavibacteria bacterium
GGCGTATATCTGTCAAATAACAACGGAAATAACTGGACAGCAACTTCCCTTAACAACAAATCGGTATATTCATTAGCCTTAAACGGAAACTATGGTTATGCCGGTACCGGCGGAGGAGTCTATTATTCACTGGACAGCGGATATACATGGACGAGGTCTACTCTGAATAATGATCTGGTATATTCGCTGGCTGTAAACGGCAATGTGGTGTATGCAGGAACTGAATCAAATGGAGTATTTCTATCTTCTGATAACGGATTGAACTGGTCACAACTCAATGACGGATTTCCTTCCGGTATAACAATTTATTCTTTATACTTATATAAAAACTATGTATATGCAGGAGCTTCGCTGAATGGCGTATACAGAAGACCGGTCTTACAATTACCCGTTACATTAAATCAAAAGATCTTCATTCAGGGATTTTATAATCCTGATACCGATGCAATGGTCAGTGACACAGTATCTGTTTACTTAAGGAATACCTCACCACCATATGAGATTATAGATTTTGCAACTGGAGCAGTAGATTTATCCGGTCATGGATCATTCGAGTTTTTAAATGCTGTCAATGGTATAGACTATTATATACAGCTTGAGCACAGAAATTCAATTGAGACATGGAGCAAGACTCCGCAGCAGTTCACAGCTTCGATGTTAAGTTATGATTTCACAACTGCAAATACACAGGCATTTGGTGATAACATGGCAAACATCGATGCATCGCCTGTGATATTTGGGATCTACAGTGGTGATGAGAATCAGAACGGCATAGTAGATCTTACCGATGTAGTGAATGTATCCAATGCAGCGAGTATATTCACAAACGGTTATATCAGCGCTGACATGAACGGGGATAACATTACGGATTTATCCGACATTGTTATTACATCGAATAATGCGAGTGCGTTTGTTGCTGTTGTTATTCCGTGATTTATTAAATGAGTTAACTCTTTTTATAATGTTACTATTTTAGTATATAGTTTTCATTAATTCATAGAGAGGCAAACCGCCACAATGGATTGTCTCTCTAATGTTTTAAATATTATGTATTACTTTCTTCAGATCCGGAGG
This sequence comes from Ignavibacteria bacterium, assembly GCA_018058125.1. Classification (GTDB taxonomy): domain Bacteria; phylum Bacteroidota; class Ignavibacteria; order Tepidaquicellales; family Tepidaquicellaceae; genus JAGPCH01. The sequence continues at coordinate 1,075 of JAGPCH010000037.1, forward strand.
GAAATAAATCCTTTCAGATTAATTTAAATTTATATAAATAATCTTTCATTTATTATTATCCAGATCAATTTTATCCAACTTTTCAAGAAGCCAGTTTCTTTCACAAACTAAAATTTCTTTCAATAGATTTTTTCGCAAAAGCCCTGACTCGTTTTTATCATATAAAGATCTGATCTTATAAATTTTTTGAAAATATTTTAAGTAATTTGAAAAGATATCTTTAACATCTTTAGACATATGTTTCGAATTTTTAATAAAGTGCTTAAAAGTGTCAATAAGTGAATAGATCTGATCAGTCATATCAAGTTCGTAATATATTCTCAGCATAAAAATTTTGACATCCGTTTTAAAACCCACAAGATCATATTTAATTTTTGAAATATGATCAAGAGATTTTTCAAATTCTCCTCTACCATAACAAATTACTGCTTTAGAATAAAACATCATATTATCTCTTAATTCGGGCTGAAGTTCATTCGTATATTCATTTACAAATTTGTCAGCCCAGTTAAACCTTTTAAGTCTGTTCGAAAATAATATCACATTTCTGTAAAAATCCGGCTGCATATAATCATCTTCAGAAATTTTATATGCTTTATCATCCAGACAGGAAACCATAATTGAAAAAAATTCTTTATTTTTTTCGTTATCACTTTTTCTGTGAACATCTATAATATTCATAAGATCAGAATAATAGTAATTTAAATCTTTGCGGTTTATCCCGGATTTATTTTCAAAAAATAACTTTTTTGCTTTTTTGTAAAACTCTTTATCGTAATTATTTATCAAACTTAAGTAGACTAAATAATTGAAACAAATATTAACATAAACTGGAGCTCCTTTGAAAACGTCAATTATTTTTTCCATATCAATTGAATTTAAGTAAACATCTATAGAAGTGTTTCCGGTTTTAATGTCATTGAATGTTTCAGTAAGAAATTTTGTCTTTGCAGATCTGAGTAAGTTGATAAGAAAAAATGAAGAAGTGATTTCAGTATTTTCAAAATTTTTTTCGAGATAGGACTTAAGATCACGCTTAAGTGAATAATATCTGGAATTTATGTTTCCGAGGAGTATATGTTCGATTTCATCCTGTCCCCATAATTTTTCATGATCTTTAAGATCTTTATAAGCAGTTGGTAAATATTGTTCATAATATTTTAAAAGATTTTTATCAAGTAAAGATTCCAGCATTGTTCTGTTTTTCAGAATATTATTATTTCTTATCTCTGAGATAAAAATAAACTCTTCAACTGATTTCAAAAGATAAGATGAAATTGATCTGAAATTATTCTGGGCTTTTTTATCAGAAAAATCCGTACCCGGATATAATTCATTAAAAATAATTTTTTCATTAAAGCTGTCAGACTTTAAATCCTGATGGTGTTTTTTTAAAACTTTAAACAAAGGCAGGGGATCTCTGTTTCGTTTAAAATAAGGTGAGGAAAGATACTTATCTAATTCATTCATTTCTCCTTTAGAAAAAGTATTCAGATAAACTATAAGTTTAGTTTCTTTATATTTCATTCTAAAATTTTATTTCCATAACAAAATAACAAAAAAATAGTTGATTTTCTCTTCTAATTCAATCTTTATAAACTTTTTGAAACAGAATACAATAACAAACACGAATAAAATTCTTTGCAAATACCATACTACATATTTAATTTAGCTGTAAATCAACTGACAATGAAAGAAACTGAAAGAAAAAAAATAAACGAAAATTTAAAATCAATAATAAATGAAGCTGTTAATGTACTGCCGACAGGGGAGATGTTAGCTTTGATAAATCTTTCTGCAAGAGCCGAATTGCATTTTAAGAAAAACAATAAGAGTAATAGCGAAGCAATTATTGATATTAATAATATGATAAAAGAATACAGTCAATTTTTAAATAAAAATAATTCTTAATAATATTTTAAAAAACTAAACCAAAACAAAAATGAAAACACTAGTATCTCCTTTATCCGCAGTAAACCGGATGAGCATCAAGTTCAAAAAGAATGGACTTATAGTTACTATCATTTTTATTCTTGCAGGAACTATTTCATTGTATGCTCAGCCAAATCAAACTTCAATATTCAGTACACGCGAGACTGAATCAAAAGAACTAAAAGAACTTTTTAATTCTGTTCGTCAAAGTCAGGAAGAGACTGATGCTTTACCAAACATGTATGATTTTAAAAGCAAAGCTAAAAAAGGACTCGGCTTTATGAGTCCCGGAAGTAAAGTTATAAATTTGAGATATGAGAAGATCACAGAATGGTCAGAATCAACTTCCCGACTTTTTTATGCTTATCTACTGGATCTGCATAAAGATGAAATGGACAGAATGGTTCCCGGATCAATAGAAGCTGTAATTACAGACTTTGAGAACAAACAATGTAAGGCAGGTATTCTGGTATGGGAGATCGGAAATAACGAGGAATCCAGATTAATTAACTCAATAGTAATATTTGATGAGAACTGGAATGTTTTATTTGACTCTGAGTTAATCAATTTTATCGTTGGTGTCAGCGAGGGTGATGAATCTTTAAACGAAACCGGCGAAAATACATCTGACATGTCAGGTAGTTTAAATAATCAAAAGAGCAGTGTAATTGCTCGTAATTACTGGGTTCACGGGACTTTTGGATCACTTAATCATTATAATCAGGTTGACGGAACTGCAATAGTTCCGCCATATATAACTGCTGCCACAAACGATGCTGATTTCAATTTTTATACAGATCAGATTTATATTATTCGAAGATTAATTGATCCATTAGCTCCACCTACAGATCCGTGTTTATATTTTGGTAGCGGAGGACAGATAGCAAATTTATATTCAAATGCTGTTCCATTTGAAAGTTCCGTAAATCTTTATCAACTCAGAGATGATAAATTTAATGACGGAACTTATCAGGTATCAGGATCCAGTGGTCATTCATGGAGTTTTGAGTTTGATTTTTCAGTGAGTGCCGGTCCGTTTGGATTGGGAATCACTCCTGTTTCAAATGCAGAAAGATTTACTCTCACCTCACCCGGATTTTCAGAAGTAAATCTAAATAATTATGTATACTATTATCTTCCCGGAAATACTTACAGAGCTCTTTTTTATAATGGAGGAAGCTTAAACATGAACGATTTTAATCTTCTCACAGGTGATAGTTATGGTGAAATAGGATATGTAGATGTTGCATTGCCAATGCAGGTTGCTTATTGGAGTTATGCCGTATTATATCCTATTTCTTTCACAGGAAAAACTTTAAACATCTCAAATGTAGAATACATCAGAGGAGATCACATCTATCAGCCGACATATACTTTAACTTCCTCAAATTATAATATTCAGAATAATCAAATTGATACAATAACAGCTAAAATAAAAAATAACAGTTATTATGTAGATCTTGAAGGCGGCAGTGTTTCAATGGATGTTTCGTCATTAGGTGATAAGTTAACATTGTTATCGCCGGCGACTTTGCAAATCGGAAATATTGGAACGAGAGTTACAAAAGAGTTTAAATTTATTGTTCGAGGCAATTCAAATGGTATAGTTACACCACAAGTAAATATCTCATCACTGGGATGGGGATACCCTGTGCCGCCGGATGTAATTATAAATAATATAGTCAGTATAGATGAAAATATTGAAGTAGGACCAACTATAAAAACACTTTCACTGAATATGTTCATACAGGGATTTTTTAATACTTCAACAAATCTAATGGAGCCTGATACAGTTAATGTGTATGTGCGAAGCAACACTTCGCCATTTGCAATAATAGATTCAGCTAAAACAAATATCACTTCAGACGGTGACGGAATATTCACCTTTGCCAATGCAGATAATGGTACTCCTTATTTTATAGAAGTAAGACACAGAAATTCGATCGAGACATGGAGCAAGACACCTCAACAGTTCACAGCATCTTCTCTGACATATAATCTCTCACAATCAGAAACAACTGCATACGGAGATAATCTTGCTGAGGTGAAACCGGCTCCGGATGCAATTTATGCGATCTATGGCGGTGATGAGAATCAGAATGGAATTGTAGATCTTTCGGATATTGTGAATGTGTCAAACGCAGCGGGTTCGTTTACAACAGGTTATGTTTCTTCGGATATGAACGGAGATAACATAGTTGATCTTTCGGATCTGGTGCTGACTTCTAATAATGCAAATGCGTTTGTGGCGGCGGTTATTCCTTAATACATTCATTGCCGTTGGCTTTAGCCAACGGCAATGAATGTATGCGTTGTATCTTAATATCCGTTGGCTAAAACCAACGGCAAAGATATATTATCTTGAAAAATCAAGCGGCAGATCGTTTGACTGCCATTCTGTAATACCTCCCGAAACATTGTGAGCTTCTATGAATTTCATGTTCTCCATTATCTTTACAGCTTTTCCGCTTCTGTTACCTACACGGCAATATACAATATATTTTTTGTTCCTATCCAGTTTTGAGAGTTGATCTTCAAAGTCCGGTGAATTGAAATTTATCAGTAAACTGCCTTTGATATGAGATGTCCGGTATTCTTCAGGAGTCCTTACATCAAGTAAAATAATTCCGGAATTGTTTTGGTTGTCTTTAATATTATCATATGCTTTATAAACGGAATAATCGCTGAAATTATTCTCTGACGGGTCATTTAAATTATTCGAATTATCATCTGAGTTTTTTCTGGAAGTATCTGAACAGGACAGCAGTAAAAAAGGTATTAAAAAATATAAACAAAATTTAAAGCTTTTCATCAGGCTTTATATTTTAGGTTTCTATAAAATACTAAAAATGGTTTTTACATGCCTATGAATTTTAAAGTTATATACCTGCTGTAAACATTGTAATCTTCATAATTATGAAATTGAGTTTTTATTTTTCGATCCAAGTCTTATTTTATAAAATCTCATTTCATAATAAATTAATATCCGAATGAAGAAATTGTTTGTAGTCACCTGTTTTGTATTAATTTATATTCATTCCTTTCAGAAAAACTCAATAGCACAGGACACCATTTCTCCCCCAAACCCCGGCGGAGTTACAAAGGTATATATCAGTATGATCATAAATAACATTATAAAAGTGGATGCTGCTAGTAAGGTTATTACAGCAGACGTTGTATTGACTGCAAGATGGAATGACCCGAGATTAAAACATAATGCACCCAGTAATATAATTGTCACTGAAGATAAGATATGGGATCCGTTTCTGACATTCAGTAACAGGCTGAATCTGTCAAAATCCTTTCCTGATAATTATACAATAAAAAATGACGGAACAGTGCTGTATCTGCAACGCGTATATGGCGATTTCACACAACGGTTTCTGCTTGAGGACTTTCCGTTTGATGAACAGAATTTTCACATAGGGTTAATCAATATTGCATTGAATCCGAATGATATTGTACTTGAGCCGGATCCACTAATTCAGTCAGGATTAAGTAACAATCTTGAATTATCAGACTGGACAATTAAAAACTGGAGTTTTGAAGAATTACCTTATGTATTAATGAATGGCGAGTCAGAGACATCATCTCTTCAGTTTTCGATAAATGCTAAAAGGGAAAGCGGATATTATCTTCTTATTTTTATGATTCCGCTTGGTCTGATTATAATGATGTCTCTGCTGGCTTTCTGGCTTCCGGGAAATTTATCGGCGAGTCAGATCACTGTCGGCACGACTTCCATGCTGACTCTGATCGCATATAGATTCATAGTTACATCGGAGCTTCCGAAAATTTCTTACATGACAAGAATGGATATTTTCATACTTGGTTCTTCAATTTTAATTTTTCTAACGCTTCTGGAATCTGTAATGACTTCTACGCTTGCAAATAATGGCCGGACAGATCTTGCGCAAAAAATTGATGTCAAATGCAGATGGATGTTTCCTTTGCTTTATTTAATTGTTGCAATTTATGCCTTAGCATTTTAAATAATAATAATTTTAAAATTAAACCTAATAGGGGATACATATCAATAATCAGTCACTAAAACATCTGATGCTTGTTTTTCCTTCAGTTTCAGATTATTATTAAGCTCAATAAAAAATAATTCCACTGAAAATTAATTAACCTCTGATCCGTCAATATATAATAATTACGGTATGCAGAAATTATATTTTAATTAATAAAGAAAGTTGTGTGATAAAGATCGAAAATCAAATCATTTAAATGAAATTTAATACACTTCACTTCAGTTTAGATTCTTTGATTTATAATCGCTAAATTTACTCATAATTTATACCCAAACAATTTTAATCACTACTATCACAAATGAAAATTAACAAATCCCACTCGACAATTTTAATATTCGCAGTTTCTTTTTTTACAATATTCACACTTCTCGGAAGCAATAATTTCAGCTATCAGTATAAGATCAGCAAACAGCTTATGTCGGAATTCAATGCAAGCACGGATAATGATAAAATCCTGGTCTGGATAGAATTTAAAGACAAGGGTAGTAATATGAATTATATGCTTTCACATCCTGAATTATATCTGAGTCAGCAATCAATTGACAGAAGAAAAAAAGTGAAACCCATGAATGCGCTTACAGATTATACCGATATTCCTCTTAATAGTAATTACATCTCACAATTAAAAGATGCTGGCATAGATGTTAAGAACAGATCTAAATGGTTTAACAGTGTTTCCTGCTATGCTACCCAGAGTCAGATCAATGAAATCATAAGTCAGGATTATGTGAAAAAAGTTGATCTTGTCTTGAAATTTAAAAAAAATCAGGAAGATATAGAAACACTCAGAACAGCAGAGGTTTATGATAATAACGGAACCGGTAATAATGTAAATTATTTATTGAATTACGGAAGTTCGCTGGAGCAGATGGAACTTATAAATGCACCGATCGCACATGACAGCGGCTATCATGGAGAAGGCATTCTGATTGCATCGTTTGATACAGGATTTGATAATCTCGGACATCCGGCATTTGATTCGATCAGAGCAAGGGGATTGCGAACTTATGATTTTGTTAATAATGATACTAATGTTGCTAATGAAAACGGTCAGATGGGCGAAGGTTCGCACGGGACCGCTACACTTTCACTTGTTGGCGGATACAAACCCGGAAGTCTTATCTCTCCTGCTTTCAGATCAAAATTCATTTTAGCAAAAACAGAAAATACTGACAGTGAAACTCCGCTTGAAGAAGACAACTGGATCGCCGCCGCCGAATGGGCTGACAGTCTCGGAGCGGATATAATTACAAGTTCCCTTGGATATCTTGACATGGATCCCGGATCGACACATTCATATGACTGGACTTGGATGAATGGTGACAGTTGTGTAATAACAAAAGGTGCTGATCTTGCTGTTAATAAAGGAATAATTGTTTGCAACTCTGCCGGTAATAACGGATTTCACAGTACGCATAATACACTCCTTGCGCCATCAGACGGTGACAGCGTAATTTGTGTAGGATCAATAAGATCAAATAAAAGAAGATCTTCATTTTCATCCGTAGGCTTGACAGTTGACGGAAGAATCAAACCCGATGTCTGCGCATTCGGAGATGATAATTATGCAGCAGCACCCGGAGCCGGAAATACTGGCTATTCGACAGGAAGTGGTACTTCATTTTCTTGTCCAATGACAGCAGGCGCCTGTGCAATACTGCTTTCAGCCAACAGAAACCTTACCCCAATGCAGATAAGAGATTTACTGAGAACCACGGCAGACAGTTCATTTGCTCCTAACAGGGAAAGAGGCTGGGGTCTGATAAATACCTGGGAAGCTGTAAAGCTAGCCAGAACAATGACCTCGATCAATAATACAAACAATTCTTACTCTTCACAGATCGATGGATATGATCTTTTTCAGAATATTCCAAACCCGTTCAATCCGGAGACAGTGATCAGTTATAATATTCCCGAATCCGGAAATGTACTGATGAAAGTATATAATATGCAGGGCAGGGAAGTTGCGACTCTCATTAATGAAAATCAGGGAAAAGGAAATTATTCCAGGACCTTTAACGCTGGATATTTATCAAGCGGCGTATATTTTTATACACTAATCGCAAACGGAAAATTTGTCGGTTCGAAGAGAATGCTTTTAC
>JAGPCH010000444.1 GCA_018058125.1 Ignavibacteria bacterium
AACAATTCCCAGTGCTGTTAAAAAATCCGATTCGTAATTTCCGGGACATGCCATTCTCGTAGCTGCAATTGGTCCGAATTTTATATTTATGCTGTCGGCAATGAAAGTACTTGAGATCTGATTGCATCCCCCATTTCCTTTTACTGTCATATCTTTAACATTTAACTCGATCACCGGCAAACCTTTCATGTAATTCTTTTCCTGAACAAAAGAATCATTGATCTTTTCCAGCACCCAGATATCATTGAGACTGTAATTATCAATAAAATCATTATCCAATCTTTCCAGGGGTTCCAATGTAGGATCGGTAAATATCAATAGCGTTTCATCCGGATTGGAAAGTATAAGCTGATTATCTTTAAGTTTATAATTTACAACTTTTTCAAGACCTCTTATAAACTGTATTTCTTGATTCAGATCAGGGCAGGACATCATAGTCGATGAGATCTTTCCGAATCTCAGTATATTTATCTCATAAAACAAAGATCCGAAAAACGAGTTACATCCGCCGTTTCCTCTGTATTTACCTTTACCTACGTCTAAAGTAATTTCCGGCGGGCCGTTTGTATAATCAGTTCCTGTTACAACATCTTCCCGGGTCTGCTTCAGGATCCATGTCCGGTTAAGTCTGTAATCCGGAACATAATTTCCACAGCCGTCAAATTTTCTGTAACTAGCATCTCCCTCATTATTCAGCTCGACTGTCACTCTGTAATCAAATTTTTCTCCGGACATATCATTAAAACACTCCTCCTGATATACTGTGACCGTGAATAAACCCTTATCAGTTTGCTGTGAATATCTTAAAATGTTTGCATCCATAGCTTTTTCGCTTTTCACGGATCCGAGATTGATCTCAAGACCTTCAAACTCACTGAATTTTAAATACTGATCCATAGCTATCTCCATACTCCAGAAAGGTTCATTTCCGTTTGCATAAAAATCCACTCCTTCGTAAAACATTTTCATAATAAAATCCGAGCTGTCTTTTTGTCTTCCGTTCACATCAAGATCCTGGGCTGAAATATTTCCCGTAAATGAAAACACAAGTAAAAATAACAAACATAATTTTTTAAGCATTTTACTATTTTTATTTTAATATATCAAAAATAATTATTTTAATCCGAGTTAACAGCAGTATCAATAATAGGAGTGGTACTCAATTCATTTCCTGAATGATATTCTCTTAATCCGGCATTTTCTTTGATCACATCAAAAAGAAATCCACCCGTAAAACATTCAGCGCAGATCGGCGCATCAAGTTTCCAGTATTCTTCTGTATTTATGAATGGAAGTTTTTCTCCGATTATCTCAGCAGCCTGTGCTGTCGTATCCATCATCCAGCTGAATGTAGGAGGTCTGAATCCTTCAAACTGACTTCCTGTCTCCGGACTGAAAGGCACAATTATTGGAATTATACCTCTGTCACAGCACCAGTGAACTCCTTCAATGAGTGTCTGTCTCGGCTCAAGTCCTGCTATCATTGCCGAAAAAACTCTTCCGGGACCAAAATGCTTCACTGCTTCGACAAGAGACTCTTCCCAAAGGGCTCTTCCGATATTTTCATCTTTACCGGGTACGATAGCTTTCCAGTAACCTTTATCGAAAACTTCGAAATTAAATGAAACAGAATGAAGCCCAAGATCATGAAGCAGTTTTACTTCTTCTATTTTCTTGGTAGGAGAAATGGTCATTAAAAGTTTAGTTCGTTCTCTGTCATTAGTATAAGGAAATCTTGCTGAGAGCTCTTCAAGTATCTGAATAGTTCCGCCCAGTCCCTGTTTATCCGGTGGAGTGCCTCTGGTAAGTATAGATTTCGGATCGGTGTGATACTTTTTAGCTGCTTCTATAACATCAGCAACCTGCGAAGCTGTCTTTCTTGCATTCGAAATATTTTCATCAGGATAAAAATCCTGCGCCGGAGTAAGATTACAGAATCTGCATTCAGTCTTTGTTCTGAAATAATCACAGTAATAATTCCATGTAAAATTGAGATTACACGTTCCGTTATAAACTACAATTTTCTCAAAAGGTGTAATATCGTTTGTATAGTTTTTTGAGAACGGCGGCAGAGAAACAAATTCACCGCGGCATATCTCATTACTGTTTTTATCTTCAACAACAACGTCAGCATCTGATATCCTTAAACGAAAATTAGCTTCAGGATTTTCTCTCACCTGAACGAACACATCTTCAGGCATTTTTAATTCAGCAGGTAAAAAGCATGCTGCCCTGTCCTTTTCCCATCCCTGTGTTTCTACCAGGTCATCTCTTAAATCATTTAATCTCAGACCATTTAGAAGAAGGTCACATTTTAATTTTATTAATTCTTTTCTGTCAGTCATTTTGTTAATTAAGTTAAATATGTTAAGTAAGTTGTGTGAGTTTTAAAATTAATGAAAGCCCCTTTAAAGAACCTTATCTAACTAATTCAACTCACTTTACTAACTCAACTAAATAAAAAAGTCCCGAAGAAATAAACTCTCACGGGACTTTGTTAAAAAATAGGTTAAACTCTTACTTCCACGAACCTGCCGGCGGGAAAATTGAGTGTGACTTTTCACATGCTTTATCCCATGAACCTGCAGGCGGAAAAATCGAGTGTGATTTTTCACTTGCACTGTTCCATGATCCTGC
>JAGPCH010000445.1 GCA_018058125.1 Ignavibacteria bacterium
GAGAATAATACACATCATTATAAAGAGTAAGATTTCCCAGAAGTCCGTAGTTAATGGCAAAAGCACTGTGATAATAGCTGAAGTTCTCATAACTGGTGACAATATTTCTGATCTCGAGTCTGTTTTTTGATAAGTTTGCAGCCGGATGGGTAACGATGTATAATTCCTGAGAATACAAACTAACTGAAAAAAATATCAGCAGAAGCGTAAGTGTATGTTTTAATTTCATATGAGATTTACAGAAAATTAAATAAGATAATTTATTAATGTAATACAGTAATTTATTTCTACCGTATTTAGTTCATCACTGTACTATACGTTTTATAAAATCACAGAATAGATTTAAAGTTTATATGGATTAAATTTATAACTTTTCAACTTTGATTCTTATAGACTTAGAGTTTAGACTCTTAGAGTCTTAGAGACTTCGGGGCATGTTTTAGTAATCGGATTGAGGTATTACATTTTGCACTATAAATTGAACTGTTTATAAATATGTAAAGGATTAAATTCAACGTTAATAAAATTTGAATTTTTGGCAAAGACTATAAAGAAAACAACTAAGGCAAAGACCGGCGTTAAAACAATTAAGCCTGTTAAAAAAAATGGATCATCAGTCACCGATTTAAAATCAGTTACAGAAGTGATAGATCCAAGGAAATTTATTGTAATACAGGGTGCGCGGGTGCATAATCTTAAGAATGTCGACATTAATATCCGAAAAAATAATCTCATTGTATTCACGGGTGTAAGCGGCTCCGGCAAGTCTTCACTTGTATTCGATACTATATATGCCGAAGGTCAGCGCAGATATGTAGAGAGTCTGTCATCATACGCAAGACAGTTCCTCGAAAGGATAAACAAACCTGATGTAGATTTTATGGCAGGGCTTGCTCCTTCCATGGCTATTGAGCAGAAGACAAAGATAAAAAATCCCCGTTCGACAGTCGGCACTACTACAGAGATATATGATTATCTGAGACTGCTTTTTGCAAGAATAGGAAAGACATATTCCCCTGTCAGCGGAAAGCTTGTAAAGAAAGATTCTCCTGAAAGCATTATAAATGAGATCACAGGACTTGCGAAAAAAGATTCGGTAAAACTTTACATTCTGATCAGACTGCCATATAAAAACAAGGAAGATCTGATCAACCATATTGATGATCTGAGAGCAAAAGGTTTTTACAGGCTTCTGATAAATGATGAGATCACGGATACGAATGAATTGAGTAATGCCCAGCAGATCAAAGCTTCGGGGAAAAGAAAAGAGCAGGATCAGGATCAATATAAAGAAGAGGACGAGAACAGTTATATGACAGTTCTTATTGACCGGATCGCATTTAAGCCAAAAGAAAATGAATCCCGGACAAGACTGAATGATTCCATAGAACTTGCATACAGGGAAAGCGAAGGATACGTGACTGTCAGGATGTATGACGGGGATGAATATAAAGATCATTCATATAATAAATATCTGGATCAGGACGGGATCAGATTCGAAGAACCGGTACCTAGATTATTTTCATTTAATAATCCGTTCGGAGCCTGTGAGAAATGTCAGGGCTTCAGCAAGACCATGGATATTGATCTGGATCTCGTGATCTCGGATAAAAGGAAATCAGTATTTGGCGGCGCGATAAATATTTTTGCAACTCCAAAGCACTCTGAGAATCTGACTGATCTTATAAGTGAAGCGGATGATTACGGATTTGATGTTCATAAGCCATACAATAAATTAAGCGACAAAGAGAAAGAGTATATCTTCAAAGGAGGCAAAAGATATTCGGGACTGAATAAGTTCTTTAAGAAGATCGAGAAAGAAGCTTCATACAAACTTCATTACCGCGTATTGCTCAACAGATACAGGGCATACACCACATGCAGCGAATGCATGGGCTCGAGATTAAGAAAGGAAGCTTTGTATGTAAAGATCAATGATCTCACTATTTTCAATATTGTGAAAATGAAGATTGAAGAAGCATATGAGTTTTTTCTAAATATCGAACTGACCGAATATGACAGAAAAGTTTCCGAAAGGATACTTGAAGAAATTGTAACGAGATTGAAATATCTGAATGATGTCGGACTTACATATCTAACTCTCGACAGATTATCCAATACACTTTCGGGCGGAGAGTCACAGAGAATAAATCTTTCAACTTCGCTTGGTTCGTCATTAGTTGGTTCTATTTATGTACTCGATGAACCGTCGATAGGACTTCACCCACGTGACAACTATAAACTTATCAATATAATGAAATCTCTCAGAGATCTCGGAAACAGTGTGCTTGTAGTTGAGCATGACTCTGACATGATGAAGGAAGCGGATGAGATAGTTGACATGGGACCGTTTGCAGGAGAGAAAGGCGGCGAGATCATTTATCAGGGAACTTATGAAAACATTCTCCAGGATCCTGAATCTCTTACGGGAAAATTTCTAAGCGGTAAAATGAAAATAGATGTACCGAAGAAGAGAAGACTTGTTCAGAAGAATACTAAGTTCATTAAAATAAAAGGCGCGCGTGAGAATAATCTGAAAGACATAAATGTAAATATTCCGCTACAAATGTTTGTATGTGTAACAGGTGTAAGCGGTTCGGGTAAGTCGACTCTTATCAACAACATCCTTTACGGC
>JAGPCH010000446.1 GCA_018058125.1 Ignavibacteria bacterium
TGCAGATAGGATAATTTTTTTGAAAGCTCTTTCCTTAATATTGAATTAATGTCAGCATTGTTTATAAGTATCTGCCCCGAATATCCGCTGATTATACCTGCAATCAATTTTACAAGAGTAGATTTTCCTGAACCGTTTTTTCCGATAACTGAAATAAAATCAGCTTCGGAGATATCCAGTGAAATATTTTTTAAAACGAATGAGTCTGTGTTCTGATTTACGGAGCTATTTGATTTCGTTTCCGAATATGTGAAGTTAAGATCTTTTATTGAGATAAGATTATTTTTACTTTCCTGATTATCCGTCTTATAATTATCCATTTAACTCATTTATGTTGATAATGCAATCAGCAATGATTTTTTGTCCGGCGTTAACTTCTGTCAGAGTCACAGATCTGATCTCATTTTCAATAGCATATCCGGATCTTACCCTGATGTAGTTTGAAGTATAGTCTTCAATGTATCCGTCGTCGCTTTTTGATTCAAACAACACGCTTTGAGCGGTTCCTGAATACTGTGTATAAAAATCGAGCTTCTTTCTTTCGGATAGTCTTCTTAGCAGTTCGCTTCTCTTTTTTCTTTTGCGGACATCCACTTTTCCGTTAAGCAAAATTGCCCCGGTATTTTTTCTTTCCGAATAATTGAAAACGTGGAGGTAGCTAACCGGAAGCGTGTCGAGAAAATTATAAGTATTTTCAAAATTTGAATCTTCCTCTCCCGGAAAACCTGTGATCACATCGACGCCGATACCAACATCTTTTATTTCATCATTTAACTTATAGATAAGATCACGATAAAACTCTTTATTGTAGCGGCGTTTCATGAGTTTTAATATTTCATTATCCCCGCTTTGCATGGGGATGTGAAAATGTTTGCAGTATTTGTCTGAATTTTTCGCAAAAGAAATTATTTCATCGGTCAAAAGATTTGGCTCTATCGAACTTATCCTTATTCTGTCAATATTCAGTTTGTCCAGTTCGTGTAATACATCTATAAGTCTGAAACTCTTATCATTATTTTCATAATTATAATCACCCGTATTCACGCCTGTAAGCACAATCTCCCTGTATCCGAAATCAATTATCTTTTTAGCATTATCAATTACTTTATCAATGGGAAGACTTCTCGAGATTCCTCTTGCAAGCGGGATCGTGCAGAATGTGCATTTGTAATTACAGCCGTCCTGAATCTTTAAAAAAGCTCTTGTCCGTGAATCAGTATCAGCTGAAAATGCTTCATCAAAATCTTTTACTTCATTTATTTCAGTATGGTGAATGCATGACAATTCCTTTTTCTCAAAATTATCAATGTAATCAAAAAGCTTAAACTTTTCATTTATACCGAGTACAAGATCAACGCCTTCTATCTCTGCAATTTGTCCGGGCTGAAGCTGCGCATAACATCCTGTCACAATCACATAAGTTTTCGGATTATCACGGATGACACTTCGAACGATCTGTCTGCATTCTTTATCTGCATTATCAGTGACTGAACAAGTATTAAGTACAAATATATCAGAAGGTTCGCCGTAATTATTGAGTTTAAATCCTTTGGAAGAAAAATCTTTGGCAATTGTCGAAGTTTCGCTGTAGTTAAGCTTGCAACCGAGAGTATGTAACGATACGCTTTTCATTCGGGTAAATTACGAATTTTGACGGGCAATTGAAATTGAGTATTGGGTATAGTGTATTGAGTATTGTGTAATTGGTAATAAAATTTTAACTGCAGGAATAGAATCTTCCCTATGATTTAAATTAAGTCCTATCTTAATGAGTTTCGTTAGTTATTCCGGGGCTCTTCAAGTAAGCCGCATTGCCGGAGTCCGAAGAGCGCGATTCTCCGCCGGGGGAGAAAACATCTGTGATTCCCAATACTCATTACGCAATACGCAATACACAATACTCAAGACTTTCCATCTCCAAATACTGTCACAACAATCTTCCTTCTCCCGCCTTGATCTCTGTGTTCACACAGATAAATCCCCTGCCATGTACCGAGATTGAGTCTACCGTCAGTGACCGGAATTGACAACGAACTTCCGAGAATGGAGGTTTTAATGTGAGATGTCATATCGTCGGGACCTGCGGCTGTGTGGAGATAATAGTTTTTGTCTTCCGGTACCATTTCATTGAAGTGAGTTTCCATATCTATCCTTACATCCGGATCAGCATTTTCATTGATAGAAAGTGATGCGGAAGTATGTTTGATGAAAATATTTGCTATGCCTGTGTTTATTTCGCTGATCTCTTGAATGTTGCTTAGAATTTCTTCGGTGATAATGTGAAAGCCTCTTGCTCTTTCCTTCAGATAAAATTCTTTCTGAATAAACTTCATATTGTAAAAGTAAATTTAAAAATTTAAGTTTAGTATTAACTTTGTTAATCATTAATATTAAATCTATTCATAAATGTTTATAAAAGAAGTAATTCTGAACACAGGGAAGTTAGATGAGTTGAAGAATTTTTACGGAAAAGTAATGGAACTTCCGGTTAGTATAACCGGAGAAAATACAATTTCAGTGCAAACGATAAATTCAACTCTGACTTTTACTGAAGCCAATGATAACAATTATAAAGATGCGTTTTACCATTTTGCTTTTAACATTCCAAGCAATAAATTTAAAGAAGCAAAAGA
>JAGPCH010000447.1 GCA_018058125.1 Ignavibacteria bacterium
GAACACATAGAATATAATGTTTTAATTTTATCTTTAGAATTTTGTTTACATGATTTTAAAAATTAACAAAAAACCTCTTCTAGAAAAAACCTATGTGTCCTATGTTCCTTAGTGGTAATTCCCCGAATATGAATTATTTTTCTGTTTTTGTATTCGGAAAATTGATATATGTTTGTTTTTAATTAGAGACATCCCATAACCAGCTAAACTAATGAAAATAAAATTTTGCGGAGCAGACAGAACTGTTACAGGTTCTCAGCATTTACTCGAGATCAACGGTAAAAAGATCCTCCTTGATTGCGGACTGTTTCAGGGTAAAAGACAGGATGCATACGATATTAACAGGTCATTTTTGTATGATCCTAAAGAACTTCATTGTGTCATACTTTCCCACGCACACATTGATCATTCCGGAAATCTTCCGACTCTGTATTCAAAGGGGTTTGACGGAAGCATCTATTCTACAACTGCTACAAAAGACCTTTGCTCTATAATGCTTCTCGACAGCGCTCATATTCAGGAAAAAGATACTGAGTATGTTAATAAAAAACGACTGAGACAGAATCTTGCTCCTTTCAAACCATTGTATAAAATGGAAGACGCAAAAAGAGTACTGGGAAATTTTAAAACAGTCTCTTACAGGAAGAGTTTTTGCATAGATGGATTAAAGGAATGCGTATCAGTTGAATATTTTGATGCGGGACATATTCTCGGTTCGGCAATGATTGTAATGACGATAAATGAAGGCAGCAGAAAGATCAGGTTTGCATTTACGGGTGACATTGGCAGACCTGGTTTGCCAATAATAAAAGATCCTGAATTCATAGGTAATGTTGATTTTATAATATCCGAATCTACATACGGAGGAAGAGTTCATGATAAATCCAATATGATGGACGATCAGCTTGAAGCCGTATTAAAAGATGCAATATCACGTGGCGGGAAAACTATCATTCCTGCATTCAGTGTAGGACGGACACAGGAAATAATTTACTCCTTATCGAAATTGTTTGAGAAAGGTTCAATTCCCTCGATACCTGTTTTCATTGACAGTCCGCTTTCCATCAAAGCAACAGATATTTTTAAACTGCATCCGGAGTGCTATGACAGTGAATTCGCTTCGATGATCCTTAGCGGAGTTAAAACTTTCGAACTTCCTAATCTCCGATATACTCAAAGTGTTGATGAATCCAAAAGACTGAACTCAGTTAATGAACCTTGTATAATTGTTTCTGCCTCGGGAATGGCTGAGTCAGGACGAGTTCTTCATCATTTAAAAAATAATATAGAAGATCCAAAGTCAACTGTCCTTATAGTTGGCTATATGGCGGAGCATACACTCGGAAGAAGACTTATTGAATCAAGAAATTCAGAGAATGCTACAGTAAGAATTTTCGGAGATGAATATTATGTTCATGCTAAAGTAGTTGTCCTTAATTCATTTTCTGCACATGCTGACAGAGACGAACTCATGGAATACTTTGACAACTTTGACAGAAATCAAATGCAGAAGATCTTTCTTGTTCACGGAGAAATCGATCAGCAGGAAGCTTTCAAAGACGGACTCCGCAATATGAATTTCAAAGATATTGAGATCCCTGTGAAAGGTCAGGAAGTAGATCTTTAAAATAAATTAATTTCAGATAACAACATTTTATTTAAAAAAGCCGGCAGATAATTCTCCGGCTTTTTTTGTTGTATAAATTTTACCTTCTAACAACGGCTTGTGCAGAGTCTTTCGCTCAAAATATTTTTTACAATGAAAATCTTTTGGCGAAATGTCTCTGCCAATTACAAAAAAGTTTTCTTATCGAAAAGTTTATTTCCTAAGTCATAATTCCTAATTCTTAATTCTCCCATCTGGTGATTTTTTCAAAAAAGTTTCTTTGGAAAATAAAATGGCTAAGTATATTTTTGCTTACACTTTCCTGACAGAGAGTAATTCAAAAAATTATTTAAAACATTTACTCATCTTCATCACCTGTCATACCATAAATTCTCTGTCAGAGACCGATGGTGGTGAAGAATGAGTTTATTAAACCAAAAAAAAATTTTTAAACTTAATAAAACCAAAATGAAAAAAATCTTAATTGCTTTATTACTTGTGACCTGCTCTACTTTACAGAGTCAGGTTGAAAAGATCGGAGAGGATCTTTTTATGTATTCTGAACAGACAGATCAGTCAGATCAAACAAATAACTGTGGAGTCGATAATACTTTTGATCCCTCTATCCACGAAAATCTGACTGCCCCTATTGATGCATCAGCTACTTCGTACATCTGGCCATTTGATGAAGCACTAGATGCAGGTGTAAATATAGTAAATTATATAGATCATCAGTCAGGAGGTAACATTAAGGATTACAACGATGGTACATGGTCTTATGACGGTCATAGAGGAACTGATATTTGTCTTCATAATTTCAGACAAATGGACAGATGCATCAGGGTAAAAGCTGCTGCTTCAGGAACGGTTGTCAGAATTTCAGTTAATAATTTTGACAGAAATACCGGCTGGGGCACAGGTTCTCCAGCTAACCTTGTACAGATCCGCCACAGTGACGGGACTTATGCTTTTTATTATCATTTTATGAAAAATTCTGTTACTGTAAAACTTGGCGAGTATGTTCT
>JAGPCH010000448.1 GCA_018058125.1 Ignavibacteria bacterium
CTTTCAGGAGAATAATTAATCTTGTGAAATTGCTTCCGGCGGGACTTCCGGTTCTGGCTACAACAGCAACAGCGACAAAAAAAGTTGAACTGGATATTGAAAGTCAGATCGGAAATAATGTTACTGTTATCAGAGGAAATTTATTAAGAGAAAATTTTGAGCTGTATGTAATTAAAGTTGAATCGGATGATGAAAAACTTATCTGGCTCGGAAAGAATTTGGAAATGCTTTCGGATAAATTAGACGGAACCGGAATTGTTTATACAGGCACAAGAGCTGATACTGAAATTTATTCAAGATGGTTTGAATATCTGAAAATTCCCGCAGCTCATTACAACGCAGGTCTTGACAGTGAATCGAGGATCGAAATTGAAAACGGACTCATGAGCAATAAATGGAAATGCGTGATCTCGACCAATGCACTCGGAATGGGAATAGACAAAGCCGATATCAGATTTATAATTCACACTCAGATTCCTCAGTCGCCTGTGCATTATTATCAGGAGATCGGAAGAGCCGGCCGGGACGGTAAAAAGTCCATACTGGTTTTATTTTATAAACCCGATGACAGAAGGTTACCCGAATCATTTATAGAAGGCGGACGTCCTTCGATCTCAAAATATTTAAAAGTTATTGAAGCAGTAAAAGAAGAACTTCTCGGTGAAAGAGATCTGATGAAAAAGACCAACCTGAAACAAACTCAGATCAGAGTCATAAAAGCGGATCTGCTGGAACAGGGAATAGTCAGGGAAGTCATCATTAACAGAAGAAAGTATTTTGAGTATATTGCAAATGCGCCGGAGCTGAATTTCAAATCATTTGAAGAACTCCGGAATGCTAAAACCAACGACTTAAACTGTATGATAGAATATATTGATACAGATCAATCGAGAATGAATTTTCTTTGCAATTTTCTTGGAGACAGATCGGAATTGGATTTTCATAACTGCGATAATACCGGATTGAAAAAGCTAAAAGTAATTGTGACTCCGGAGTGGGAACAGAAACTTCAGGATTTCAGAGAGGGTTATTTTCCGGTGCTTGATGTTCAATCCAAAGGAAGTAATCTTCAAAACGGATTTGCTTCATCTTTTTATGGATTTTCAAATACGGGAGATGTAATACATAAATGCAAGTATGAGTCGAGGGAAGACTTTCCGGAATTTTTTTTACAACAAATGGTAAGAACATTTAAAATAAAACTGGGAAGTGAAAAGTTTGATCTGATGGTTTATGTTCCGCCTGCAGTTTCAGGCGATCTTGTTAAAAATTTTACAGTGAAATTATCTGAAAAACTAAACATACCCTTGTCACACGGATTAATTAAAAGCAGAATTACAAAAGAGCAGAAGATCTTTGAAAACGGATATCTGAAAAAGGATAATGTGTCCGGAGCTTTTAGGTACAATAATATAAAGGAGATCTGCGGAAAGACAATTTTACTTATTGATGACGTGTTTGACAGCGGAGCGACTATAAAGGAGGTAGGGAAATATCTGACAAAATGCGGAGCCGGAAAAATAATTCCGCTGGTAATCGCAAAAACTATCGGAGGCGATGTTTTATGATAAACATCTCTGTTTCCAAAGACGCAGCATACTGGATCGCAATTGCACACCTTCCTAAGTGGAGATATTCGCGGTTAAATGATTTGCTTGATAAAATATATGTTGAGAATGATTTAACTTTGGAAGACTTTTTTAATTTATCCGAGAAAGATCGGTTGGAAAAATTCGGACTTAATGAAAAAGAGTCTGAAGATATTCTGAAAGCAAAACAGGAATTACCGAATCATGCATTTCTTGCTGAGAGTTTGTTTAATCAGGGATTTGAACTGATACCAGTTATATCAAAAGATTATTCCGATATACTTAAGAAAAATTACAAGCCCGGATATTGTCCTGCTGTGTTTTATGTAAAAGGGAATAAAAGAATATTGAAAGAAAAGTCTGTAGCAATAGTAGGTTCGAGAGATGCAAACGAGAATTCGATAAAGTTTACAGATATTATTGCGAAGAAAGTGAGTAAAGAATCTAAGCCGGTTGTAAGCGGATTTGCAAAGGGAGTTGATAAACAGGCGCTTGACTCGGCGATAAAGTATAATGGGCAAAGCATCATAGTGCTTCCTCAGGGGGTTTTAACTTTCGGGTCGGGATATAAGGAATATTATAAACCAATTGTGTCAGGAGATGTAATGGTATTAAGTACATTTCATCCTAAAGCTCCGTGGAGATCTGAGCTAGCGATGGCTAGGAACAGTCTGATATACGGACTTGCAGATGAGATCTATGTTGCTGAATCCGGTGAATCAGGCGGGACCTGGTCGGGAGTCATTGATGGCTTGAGAAAAGGAAGGAAGATTTTTGTGAGGCTGCCTGAAGCCGGAGAAAAAAACGCTAATGAACTTTTGATACAAAAAGGAGCAATTGCAGTTGATAAGAACGGAAATGAAATTCAAACTGCAAATAAAAAGGTTGAGAAAGCAGAACCTAAGTCAGTAAAAGATAAACCCAAATCGGCGGATCAGTATTCTATTTTTAAATAGTATTGTGTATTGAGTATTGTGTATTGAGTATTGTGTATTGAGTATTGAGTATTGAGTATTGAGTATTGAGTATTGAGTATTGAGT
>JAGPCH010000449.1 GCA_018058125.1 Ignavibacteria bacterium
AGGTAATCTCATCTGTAAATTTTATTTTTAGCTTTTTAATATCAAAATGATATAAATCAACTGTATTTCAGATCGACATTATCAATGAACCGGAAATAAAGTAAAATCTGTTTCTATTAAGGCTAATAAAAAATCCCGTCAGGAAAATTTTCCTGACGGGATCTTAGTAAATTAATTATTGCTAAATATTTATTTTATAAGTACCATTCTTTTTGTCTGAGTGAATTCATTTGTATTAAGCCTGTAGAAATACACTCCGCTCGGAAGATTTGCCGCATTGAATTTATATTCATAGCTTCCCGGCTGGAGTTTTTCATTTGCAAAGGTAGTGACTTCACTTCCTCTCGAATCAAATACTTTTAACTCGGCGAAAGTGGATTTTGCAATGTTGAATTTAATGATCGTTTCAGGATTGAAAGGATTAGGATAATTATTTTCAAGACTGAACTCTTCCGGTACATTTGATGATAATACGCTTATGCCCACATTAGTCCTGACAAGTGTGATCAGGAAAGTATTAGCAGAAGGAATTGAATCAATACCGTTATATCCAATAACTCTCCATGTACCTCTGACCGAATCTCCTGTAGTTCCCATTAAATTTGCGATCGAATCAAGAAAGTCATTCCTTACTGTAGCAACCGAATCATGTCCGTTATTATTACTCTCGAAAGAGTATTCAGGATTATTACCGATTTTTTTAATTTTTATTTTGTATGTAATTGATGGATCAGTACCGGCTCTTCCGAATACGAAATCCTGAAACTGTGTACTGGTTTGAGAAACTTCCAGTCTTGTCCCTGCCACCGGTGTATATAGCGGCATTGCAGTTAGATTCAAAATGATAGTAAATGTAGCATCAGTTGTATCGCCGACATTTGGATTTGAAGAATCAATGAGTCTTAGTTTAGCCTGAGTCGTAGAAGGAATTTCAGGTATGGTCATTTCATATTGATTAAGCGAAGCCTGAATATTGTTCTGAACAGTCTGCCATACAGCGCCGCCGTTAGTTGATAATTCCAGATTCACAGTTCCCGATGATAATGAACTTCCCCAGTAAACCATTGTAGTATTTCCTGTTCTGAGTCTTTCACCTCCGTTAGGATATCCGATCAGTAACGGTCTTGCAGAGACTGTCATGCAGGCAGCATTTTCTGCTCTGCTTCTGATTAAGGCTCTTGGCTGAGGTCCGAAACCTTCAACAAGACTTATCGATCCGTTAAGATGGCAATAGCTCATTATGGTTCCGACTCTCGGTATTGCAGGTCCGGTATAACAACCTCCTTCAGTTGCATAGCAACTGTCAATTACACCTCCGACCCAACCGCAGTTGTGTGTGTGATTCGATCCGAAGTTATGTCCGATCTCATGTGAAACTACCATTACATCCCATGAATAAGTAGGGATCGGGGCTATTGGACCGTCGGTATTGCTGAATCCATAACCGAAGCCGCTTGAAGTGTTATCACATAAAACATTAACCCAGGCTATGCCTCCGAGACCGCCGCTTCTAATTGTTATAAAATGTGCGAGAGTTCTCTGAACAGCCTGCTGATTTGTATTCCATTCACTTCTGAATTGATTTAAAAGTGCATTAGAGCCTGAGCCGTTATACGGATCTGTTGTAGTCCATACTCTGACATAAGGGATATTAAATCTGACATTTACTTCTTTCATATAGATAGCCGATGAAGCTGCCATTAATGTAAGAGCGTAATTTGTTGCATTGGTGACAGAAGATCCGTATCCGTCATAAGTGATCTTGTCGATCTCCAGTGCTATGTCAGCAACATACAGATCTGTTGCGGAATTGTCATTCATTTTCTGAATGATCACTTCGCGCATTTCAGCAAGTTTTTCCGACGATAACTCATCTTCTGTTGCGCAATTAAACGGATTCTTATTTTTCAGATTGGACTCGTTATACAGGATATAATTATCTGAATAGCTGCCGTCCGGATCTTTTAATTTTCCGAGAACATAATTGCTTCCCGAAGTAACCATTATTCCGGAAACATTATCTCTGGAAAATGTGATCGAGATAAGCGAGTTGCCTAAACCTTCAACAGTTCCGGTATAGGAAACAGCAAGATCGAGATCTTCTGTGTTTAGCTCCTCGTTGCCGGCTGCTGTTCTGGCTACAATTTTAGCATTCGGAGAAAGAATGTCGAACCTTTTCAGATTCAGTTTAGCTGAGCCATTTTGCCCGTTCAGATTATAAGGAAGGTTGATCGAGATCTCAGGCAATTTATTATCATATAAATTTCTGAGTTCGTCATTGTTTACATTCAAAATGACAGCATTGCTGATAAGCGCTTTCATTTGAGCCGAATTCAGGACCGCATTATCAGTAGCGTTGAATAAGTTATAGCTGCTGTTATTCTGCGAATATGAATTCAGGGATGTAAAAAGTGTAATTAAAATTACAAGAATTGTTTTTTTGAAACAGTGGTTAAGGATCATTTCTTTGATGTTTTATTGATGAATAGATTATTTTTTTTTGAAAAGTAAATTAGTGATTATTTAACTGTAATAAAATGTTTTTAGTTTCTTCGGATAAATCCGGGATAATTTTTTAAAACACCGAAACGTTTGAATTTTTTTTTGAATAATTATAAAAAAT
>JAGPCH010000450.1 GCA_018058125.1 Ignavibacteria bacterium
TTTCGGGAATGCAAAAATAGCTGTTGCGAAAATTTTACAAAAATATTTTTTCGCAAGTTTTTTTTAAAATATAAATGTTTATATTGCAGACATCAAAATTGGAAAAAAATATTTAAATTTTCAAATCTAATATAAAATTACACTAGTTACATAATATGAAATTCACTTTCACATTTACATTTTTCTTTTTTAGCTTTTTTAGCCAAAGAGGGGCTTTGTATATGTGAATTTAATACACATAAGATTTATATAAAGCCTCTGAAATTCAGAGGCTTTTTTTTTGCTCAAAAATTAAATACAGAGAAAATGAAAGTAGCGATACAGGGAATAAACGGAGCTTTTCATGAAATTGCGGCTAAAGAATACTTCGGGGAAGAAATAGAGACAATAAACTGTAATAAATTCAGACAGGTCTTTGAATCGGTAAACACCGGAATTGCTGATTACGGCGTTGTTGCAATAGAAAATACAATAGTCGGAAGCATTCTGGAAAATTACGGATTACTCAAAGATTCAAATCTGAAGATTACAGGTGAGATCAGTCTTCATATTTCACAGAATCTTATGGCTTTGCCCGGAACCCGTATAGACGACATTAAGGAAGTATACTCGCATCCGATGGCGATATTGCAATCCAATGATTTTTTTGCTGCTTATCCCGGGATCAGACTTATTGAATGGTCTGATACTGCTTCGAGCGCCAGAAAAATAGCTGAGGAAAAACTTATTAATACTGCTGCCATAGCGAGTGAGTATGCTGCAGAACTTTATAATCTTGAAATAATCGCACACAAGATTGAAACTGATAAAAAAAATTATACAAGGTTTTTAATTATTAACCGGAAGAATCAGGATCATTCCGAGAATAGTAAAGCTTCTGTTTGCTTTGAACTCGATCACAGTCCCGGATCTCTTGTAGATGTATTACTTGTATTCAAGGAAAATGAAATCAATCTTGCTAAAATACAGTCTCTGCCGATCCTTGGGAGACCATATAAATACTACTTCCATATTGATCTGGAATGGAAAGAACGAAATAAGTTTGATAAAGCGCTTACTAAAGTTATTAAGATTGTATCTAATCTTTCAATGCTGGGTGAATACAAACGTGATGAAAAGTTTAATCATGAGGCTTTTAGCTGACAAAAATAGTGATAATAGTTTTAGCAATAGACCGGTTACTTTTTACAAATAAAAATTTAAAATTAAAATTAAAAAATAACAATCATGGATATAAAATTAGAAATAGAACCACTTGAAAACTGGGGAGTCGATGCAACGAGACCTCTGATAGTCTCCGGTCCGTGCAGTGCCGAAACTGAAGAGCAAATGATCCAGACTGCAAAGGGTTTGAAATCACACGGAGTCGGGATATTCAGAGCAGGTATCTGGAAACCCCGTACACGTCCTAACCAGTTTGAAGGTGTTGGTTCGATCGGATTGAAATGGCTGAGAGAGGTTAAGAAAGAAACAGGTATGCTGACAGCCACGGAAGTAGCAAATGTAAAACATGTGTATGAAGCTCTTAAAATGGGAGTTGATATACTTTGGATCGGCGCAAGAACTTCCGCTAATCCTTTTTCCATACAGGAGATTGCTGATGCACTAGAAGGAGTTGACATTCCGGTGTTCGTAAAAAATCCTGTCAACCCTGATCTGGAATTATGGATCGGAGCTATTGAAAGAATTGCCGGAGCGGGTATTACAAAACTTGCCGCAATACACAGAGGATTTTCATCTTCTGAAAAAACTATTTACAGGAACGCGCCGAAATGGGAGTTAGTCATCGAGCTCAGACAGCGTATTAAAAATTTGCCCGTGATTTGTGATCCGAGTCATATAGCCGGAAGAGCTGACCTGGTATTCAGTGTTTCCCAGCAGGCAATGGATCTCGGGCAGGATGGACTTATCATAGAATCTCACCCAAATCCTAAAGCAGCTCTAAGTGATTGTAAACAGCAAATTACTCCGGACGAAGTTGGTGAATTGATCAAGAAACTGGTAATAAGAACAGACAGTATTGATAATCCTTCATATACTGCTTTGCTGATGGATCTCCGTTCGAAGATTGATACATTCGATGACGAGATACTTTCCGCTGTTCAGAAACGAATGAATGTTGTAAAAGAAATCGGCAAAACTAAAAAAGAAAATAACATACAGATCCTTCAGTCAAACCGGTGGACAGAGGTAATTGAATCAGCAAAGGAAAAAGGAAGTTCAAAAGGCCTGAGTAATGAATTTGTTGAAAAATTATTCAAGGCAATGCATCAGGAATCAATTAATGTTCAGACTGAAATTCTGAATTCAGTTTCGGATTAATGAACGTAAAATTAATTATTCAAATAATATGAAAAGTATATCCATAAACAGTGCGATAGGTAATTCAAAAATTCTAATAGGGGAAAATCTTGTAAATGTTTCCGAATATTTACCGGAAAATAAAAAAGTTGTAATTATTACTGATGAAAAGATCAATGCTGTGTATGGTCATCAGTTTCCAAAAGCGGATCTGATTATTACCATTCCTCAGGGGGAAAGTAATAAATCACTGAAGACTCTTGAATACATTTTTGATAAAATGGCAGATGCAGAGATTGACAGGTCTTCATT